>JAFVQT010000018.1 GCA_017504655.1 Clostridia bacterium
AATCACCGAACGCAGAACCACCAATACTCGTTACCTGCTTGCCTTGATAAGTAGTAGGTATTATAAGGTCAGTATCGTTGCACGAGCCAATGCCTACTACGGTATAACCCGTTTGGTCTGCATTGAGCTCGTATTCAAGACCTTGACTTTCTTTTGCGCCACAAACGGTGCACTCGCCCTCTACCATATTATGTCTACCGTATGTGCCGTAGGCTTCACGGCAGACGTCGCAAACAGCTAACTCCTTGCAGGTTGCCATACCGCCTGAATGCCCACCTGATTCACCGTAGCTTTGACCGCAAGTGGTACACTCTGCCAATTCTTGACACGTTGCCGTGCCACCTGCATGCGCTTGCTCCTCTCCTTTTTCACCGCAAGTACACTCGTACCAGTGATGAGTTGAGTTGTATTTAAGCTCGGTATATACGTGGCTTAACGTCGCGCCATACTCTTGACCACAAGATGAACATACTGCCTTTTCTGTGCAAGTTGCCGTGCCACCTGCATGCGCTTGCTCGGTTGAACTATCCTTTTCCCCACAAGTACACTCATACCAGTGATGTGTTGAGTTATATTTTAACTCGGTATAGCTATGCGCTAAAAGGTTGCCATAAGCCTGGCTACACGTAGTACAAACCGCTTTTTGGGTACAGGTTGCCGTACCGCCTGCGTGTGCTTGCTCCTCTCCTTTTTCACCGCAAGTACACTCATACCAGTGGTGTGTTGAGTTGTATTTTAACTCGGTATAGTCGCATTCGTGTACCGATTCGGATTCATTTTCAGATTCGGACTCTATTTCCGATTCGATTTCAGACTCTATTTCCGATTCAATTTCGGACCCTATTTCCGATTCAATTGCAGACTCCTCGAGAGATTCAAAGCTCGATTCCCCATCACTTTCTATATCGCTTTCGGATGTAGTTTCGCTCTCTACTCCACTCTCGGGCGCAGACGCGCTGTCAAAAACACTCTCGGGCGCGGTGTCGCTCTCTACTACAGATTCAACCGTGCTTTGAGTAATGCTTTCTTTTGCAGATTCTTTTTTGTTCTTTTTACACGAAACGGCAAAAAGCGCAAGGCTAATACAAACAACTAAAATCAAAAGCTTTAAGAGATTATTTTTCATAACACCCTCCTATCGGTCTAAATATAGCACTGCTGTATAGTAGTACTTTATTATAATTATAGTAACAATTTCTGTTACTGTCAAGTATTATGTAACAAAATTGGTTACAATTTAGATATGGTAACGTTTAAAGATAGATTAAGAGAATTAAGAAATGAAAAAGGCGTTTCGCAACAAGAGCTGGGCAAAATTTTAAACGCAACGAAAATGGCTGTTTCGCATTGGGAAAGCGGTCATAGCGAGCCGAGTATTTCTCAGCTGATAATACTTTCTTCTTTTTTTGATGTAACAATAGATTTTTTGGTCGGTAAGGAAGACTGATTTTTTATTTGTTATCAAAAAACCCCTCTATAGGTTGATAAAAGCCCGATTTGGCAATTGCCAAATCGGGCTTAAATTATTATGTAGAACTGTATTTTCTTATCTTATATCATAAACAGAGCGAACGTGCAAATCACGGGGATTGCCTTCAACTATCTTAACTCTTCTTTCTCCCTTTTCCATATCAAAGAAATTATCCTCAAGCAAGAAGTCCTCGGTTTCGCTGTAAATTTCCACGTATTTTGCATAAGCATCGCCTTTTACCACAACCTCGTCGCCCTCAACGCTTACCTTAAGCTTCGGGCTTTGATAATTATAGTATTTGTGCTGAGCAAACAGCTCGGTACCGCTTGCAACAACTCTTCCGTCAACTACAAGCTCAAAGCTGATATGGTTTTTAAAATAATCGGTCTTATTAAAATCAAGCTCGTCAAGTAAACAAACGGACATTGGCTTAACCTCAACCTCTTGCTCACCGCTTTGTAAAACGTTACTCATATTGTCGCAAAGACTCCATCTTACAACTCCCTTTGCAGCCTTTAACGTTTCGTTATGAACGCAAAGCCTTGCCTTTGTTACGTAGTCCTCGTGGTTGGGCTCGGCAGTTGCAAATCTTGCAGTTTGCAAATATCCGGTTTCCTCACAAGAGATATTAATAGGCCTATAGCACCGTTTTGCTACGTATTGAAGGGCTTTCCATCTTCCGTAGTAGTCTATACTTGCCCAGCTTGTAACAGGCCAAATATCATTGAGCTGCCAATAAAGAGTGCCCATGCAACGCCCGCGGTTACGCCTGAAATGCTCGATTGCGGTTTTGATTGCCTCGGCTTGCATTAACTGCGAGGTATAAATCAAGGCTTTAAACGAGGTAGGATATAAAAAGTACTGTTGAATATGCGACATTATTTTAGCATAGCCGTTTCTGTTTCTTTGGTGAAGCTCCATAACACGGGTGCTTAAGTTTCTGTCCTCTTCCTCAGTAAACTGTAAAACCGTTTTATAATCGCACATCCCCTGGAAGCCGAATTCACTTAAGTACCTGCAAAATCTTTTTCTATAATCCTGAACAGCCTCGCTACCGTGCCAAACGTCCCAATAATGCTGGTCGCCAAAATTCTCGTTTCTCGGGTCTACGCAATGTCCACATGTGCTTGGAGAAGAGGCTACGTATTCAATATGAGGAGCAACCTCGTTTACTATTTCACGCAAATCCTCTTCGAATATCTTTATATATGCATCGCGATAAGGCGCCATATATATGTTATAATAAACCATCTCTTCAATTTCGTTATTTCCCGAAATTAAAGCGAGTGATGCTCTGTCTCTGATTCGAGTTACGTTTTGTCTTACCTCGGTTTTCATGCTCTCCCACATTTTTTCGTCGGGATTATACATACAGCAAGCAAACATAAGGTCGAAAAATATTACAATGCCCAGCTCGTCGCAAGCGTCAAAGAAAAACTCGTCGGGATAATAACCGCCGCCCCATACTCTGACGGTATTGAAATTACTGTCTTTACATTGCTTTAAAAGCTTATACGTGCGCTCGGGGGTTATGCGCGAGAAAACGTTATCCTCCGGAATATAGTCTGCGCCCATAGCAAAAAACCTAACGCCGTTAACCTCGTGACAAAAGCTCTCGCCCCACTTATCCCTTTCTCTTATAAGCTTGAGCGTTCTAAGACCTATTTTCTTTGCCTTAGAGTCCACTACCCTTCCGTCCTCTAACAGCTCTACCAAAACCGTGTACAGATTTTGCTCGCCAAGATTATTTGGCCACCAGAGCTTAGGGCTGTCTATTTCCGTTTGCTCGTTTGCCTTTATCTCAAACGACGTTTGATCGGGGGCGGTAACCGTTATTCTTATATCGCAATCGCCGTCAGCCCTTACCCAAGGGGTAATAAACACCTTGCCGTTTTCGTGACGCTGGTCAACGTTGAATTCAACGAGCCTTGCGCTGTCCTTTTCCAAAAGATAAATATCTCTCCAGATTCCCATATCGGGAAGCCTTGGACCCCAATCCCAGCCAAGCATACAGTGAGCCTTTCTCACGTACATATATCCCGCTAAAGCATCATCGCAAGCGGGCACCTTCTCCTTAGCATATCTCTCCTTGATATACGGGTTTACAGGGTCTATATCAATGCGGATTGTATTTAATCCGTCCTTTAACGCGCTTGTTACGTCAAACTCGTAGCAAACGTGCATATTTATACTCTCGCCAACCAAAGCTCCGTTTACGTACACCCTGCAAAGGGTATCAAGCCCCTCGCAAACCAAAAGCACGCTACTATTGGATTTTTTATATTCAAACTGCTTTTCAAAAGAATATTGATGTTCTGCAAGCTCTAAAAACAGCAGCTCGTTATCTCTATAAAAGGGATCCGGCACTAAGCCGGCATCAAGCAAAAAGGAATACAATGAGCCCGGGATTTTTCCGTTTACGTCATATCCGTTGCCTTTTAAATTCCATGTTCCGTTTAATAGTGTTCTTTTCATTTTATCTGTCCTTGATTTATTTATCAACCTATATAGCGATTTTTTGTCTGCTCACATCATTTGAGAGTAATTTCTGCAACCCTTAAGGCGTGGCTTGTGCCGTATACAAACGGAGTAATTTTAAACCCGTTTTTAGTAGCTATCGCCCTTTCGCCGTTGTCAAGCCACCTTACAGACTTGATTTTTCTATCGGTATTTAACACGATTTCTCTTTCCATTATAGCGCGTTGAACGTTAGCATCTGCAGTCATTTCTACGTTTTTGATAACTGCGTAATACTTGCCGTTTTCGCCCTTTAACAAATATGCGCCCTCTGCCGTAATATCTGCAGATTTTGCGTTGTAGATAAAGCTTTTGTTCTGTTTTATCCACTTGCCCACAAACTCAAGCATACACTTATCCATTGCCCTGATAGAGCCGTCACCCATAGGTCCGACATTGAGCAAGAAGTTACAGTTATAAAATCTACACTCAACTAAGTTTTCTATAATTTCTCTGACGGGCTTGTAGTTGTAATCGTCCTCCGCATAGCCCCAATGGTCGTTTAAAACCTGACACATTTCGCCTGCTCTGTGGCGGTCGGAATTATCTACGAAGGCTGGCTGGCCTCTTTCAAAGGTAACGCTGTCAATCTCGGGGTGACCGACCTTTCCAAGCTCGGAAAGCCCCGTATTATTAATTATCATCGCCTCCGGCTGGTGCTTGCGGATAGTTGCGTAAAGCCTGTCCTCTTGCCAGTCCGCGTTTGGCTTAGACCACATTCCGTCAAACCAAAGCCCACCTATTTTGCCGTAATTGGTGCATAAAATCTCAACGCTTTTGATAAGATAATCTATATACGAGGGGAAATTTGTATCAAAATCGGGATGCTTCCAATCGAGTAAGGTGTGATAAAACATAGGGAGAATATCCGCCTCGTTGCAGGCGTCGACAAACTCCTTAATCAAATCTCTTCCGCACGCTGAGTGTGGGGCATCGTAGTCGTTTAAGCCCTTAGTATCAAAAAGCGAAAATCCGTCGTGATGACGTGTGGTCAACGTTATGTACCTGCATCCCGCCTTTTTAGCAAGCCTTACCAAATCCTTAGCCCAAGATTTTTTAACCTTGAATTTTTGAGTTAACGCCTCGTATTTTTCGTCGGGAACAGAGTGTACGTGCTTTGCCCATTCTCCCCTTGCTAAAACGCTGAAAAGCCCAAAATGCACGAAAAGCCCAAAGGCTCTTTTTTCAAAACAAGTAATGTAATCCATATCAACCTCTAAACTGCAAAATTAAGTTGCCACTAAACCGGCAACTCTCTCAGATTATTTTATCATTTAAACAAAATTTTTACAATACATTTAATAAATTTTTGTTAAAATTTATTTGCTTTTTACCAATTAGCCGTTTAATACCACTTTTACAATTGACAAATTCGTATTTTTATATATAATTATACTTATAATTTCTACGAGGGATTTTTTATGACGGCTGAAAAAATGCTCGACCTTGTTAATAAGGTCGGCTTATTAGTATCCGAAAAGCCAAAGGCATTGGGGCTCTTTCATATATGCTGGCTGGCAGGCACTGTGCTTGCCATACTGCTTGCACTGATGTTTTACGATAAAAAAATATTGCGTGTATCGTATATCGTTACCGCTGTCGTTATGATAGTCGGCGAGATATATAAGCAGTTTATACTGTCCTTTAACGACACAGGCGAATTTATATATCAGTGGTACTACTTCCCCATGCAGTTTTGCTCAACGCCCATTTACACCTTTACCCTATGCGCAATACTCGGCAAGGGCAAGCTCTACGATTGGCTTTCCGTTTATAACGGAACGTACTGTCTGTTTGCAGGGCTTACCGTTTTAGCTATGCCAAGCACTGTATACTCTAATTATTTAGGTGTTTGCATACAGTCGATGCTCCACCACGTGCTTATGGTTATTGTTGGCGCAATCGCTTTGAAAACTTATGCCAAAAACCTGTCGGTAAAGCTGTTTTTAGGTGCGTTTGGCGTGTTTTTATTCTTCTTTGCCATTGCAGAAATCTTAAATTTTGCAATTCCCGTGCTAACCTCTCAATCTGTAAATATGTACTTTATCAGCAAGGGTATGGATTTGGATATGCCAATTCTTTCACACGTTAAAAAGGCTTTCCCCTATCCTATATTTGTAAGCATGTACGCAATAGTTTATACAGAAATTGCAATAGGTATTTCTTACCTGTTTTTCAAAATTGCCAACATTAAAAAGAAGTATTAAGGTCAACAAAAATTTACGGCTATGCGAGTTATCGCATAGCCGTTTTTTATAGCTAAAGAAACTTCTCTTTAGCTCTTGCTAATTTGCGTTTAAGCGCCTATATAAAGTCTTTTAATCAAATATAACGCTTTCTATAACTCCACCGCCGAGGCACTTTTCCTCATCGTAGAAAACGCAGTATTGTCCCTCGGTAATAGCCCGTTGCTTTTCAAAAAATTCCACTTCAATTTTACCGTCCTTTACGTGCACGGTTACCCTTTGGTCATCTTGACGGTATCTGAATTTTGCGTAGCACTCAAAGTCGCTTTGGGTGGGCTTTGAGGGTATCCAATTACAAGAATGCATAACAAGCCCTTTGGAATACAGCCTGTCCTCTGCGCCGTGCGCTACGTATAAAATATTGTTTTTTAAATCCTTTTCAATAACGAACCATCTGCCCGCGTCACCCTTCTGACCTCCGATATCAAGCCCACGGCGTTGACCTATGGTATAATACATAAGCCCGTAGTGCTTGCCGAGAACTCTTCCGTCATAGGTGCGGATTTCCCCCTCCTTTGCAGGGATATAGTTCATTAAAAACTGACGGAAATTTCTTTCTCCGATAAAGCAAATGCCCGTGCTGTCCTTTTTTTCGGCAGTTGCTAAGCCGTACTGCTCGGCAATGCGCCTGACCTCGGGCTTTGGGATATCCGCCAATGGAAACAAAACGTTTTCAAGCTGTTTTTGAGAAAGCTGATTTAAAAAGTAGGTTTGGTCTTTATTCCTGTCCTTTGCCTTTAAAAGATAGTGGGTGTCACCCTCGTGACGGATACCGCAATAATGCCCGGTTGCTATATAGTCTGCGCCAAGCTGCATTGCGTAGTCTTTAAATGGCCCGAACTTAATTTCTCTGTTGCACAAAACGTCAGGGTTGGGGGTGCGACCGTTTTTATATTCCTCTAAAAAGTAGGAAAAAACCCTATCCATATATTCTTTTGCAAAGTTTACGCCATAATATGGAATATCGAGCAAAGAGCAAACGCGCCTTACGTCGGCATAGTCGTCCTCTGCCGTGCATCTGCCGTCTGAATCGTCTTCTTCCCAATTCTTCATAAAAAGACCTATTACGTTGTAGCCTTGCTGTTTTAGCAAAAGCGCGGCGACAGAGCTATCCACTCCGCCACTCATACCTACGACAACAGTTTTTGCCATGTGCCGACCTCCGTCAGGTTATATAGGTATTTTAACATACGCGCATAAAAAAAGCAAAGTAATAACTTAAGAAAAGCAAAAATCTTGACAAAAAGGCAGTAAATGGTATATACTGTTAAAAAACCCAAAGGAGATTTTTAAAGTGGCAGACAACGAGCTTTTAAATGAGGAATTATCCGAAGAGGATTTTACCGTAACCTTAGTGACCGACCAAGGCGAAGAGGTTGATTTTAACGTTATAGCATCTATCAGCTTAGAAGAAAAGCTTTATTTTATTATGCAACCTGTTGAGCTTATTGAGGATATGACCGAGGAGGACGCTCTCGTGTTTGAGGTAAGCCCTGTAAACGACGAAGAGGACAAGTTTGATATAGTTACCGACGATAAGATTATCGACGCCGTTTTTGCAGAATACGACAAGCTTTTAGCCGAAGACGAGGAATAAGCCTTTAGCTTTAATCTATAGAAGCTTTTTAAATAAAGGGCTTGCCGTTTTGCACCCGTAGTCTAATTGGATAAAACAGAGCCCTCCGACGGCTCCGTTCCGAGTTCGAGCCCCGGCGGGTGCACCAAAAGGCCATTGGCGGTATCGCTGATGGCTTTTAAACTGAATTTAGCGCAGAGTGAATTATGAAAAATTTATTAATTACGGGCTTTGAGCCCTTTGGCGGAGAAAAAATCAACCCCTCGTGGCAAAGTGTTTTGGCGTTAGATGGGCAGATTGGCGAGTATGCTATTACCAAGCTCGAAATTCCCACTGTCTTTAAAAAGGGCGCCTATGCGGTGATAAAAAAGGCTGAGGAAATCAACCCCGACGTTATAATTTGTGTGGGGCAAGCAGGGGGCAGAGGTGCCGTTACGCCCGAGGCTATAGGCATAAACCTTATGGACGCCAATATTCCCGATAACGAGGGCTATAAGCCGATTAACACACCTATTATACCCGACGGAGAGAATGCATACTTTTCAACCCTACCCATAAGAGAAATGGTTGAAGCGATAAATAAAGAGGGCTTGCCCGCAGGGCTGTCTTACTCTGCAGGGGTGTTTGTTTGCAACGAGGTTTTATATACCCTTTTGCACCGTTTTAAGGGCACCAAGGTAAGGGTTGGGTTTATACACGTGCCCTTCTTCCCCGAGCAAACGGACGGTAGCAAACCGAGCTTAACAAAAGAGCAAACTGTAAAGGCTTTGACGGCGGCAATAAAAACGCTTTAAAATAAAATTCTATACGCATAAATACAGCGCGGAGCGAATTTTTCGCTCCGCGCTTTGTTTTTTTCTTGCACTCCTCAGGGCTTACCAAACCCAAAAAGCGGCTGACTTTGTAATTGTTGTCCCCTTATACCAATAATAATTATAATAAGTAGATTTTAAACAAGTTGCATTTTACCACTTTGTCGGCACGCCGTCTACGTAGTGCCAGTAGTTGCCACCGTCGGTTGGCACGTCAGCCTCGTTTTCGATATAATAATATCTCGTAGCGTTTGTTAATTTTGAATTACCTGAGTCTATTGAAATACTGCTCCACTCGCTACTTGTACCTTTATAATATACGCTTGTTAAACTGTAGCAATCATAGAACGCATCATATCCAATACTCGTTACGCCGTCCCCTATTACTACGCTTGTTAAACTGCCGCAAGAATAGAACGCATAATATCCAATACTCGTTACACCGTCGCCTATTACTACGCTTGTTAAACTGTCGCACTCTCTGAACGCATCCCTACCAATACTCGTTACACTGTCGCCTATTACTACGCTTGTTAAACTGTCGCACCAAGAGAACGCATCTTCTCCAATACTCGTTAC
>JAFVQT010000019.1 GCA_017504655.1 Clostridia bacterium
TATTTTATCGCCCTTTTTTACCCATAGCGGTAGATACAGGAAAATGTAACATTTGAGGAACCACCCCGTTTTTTTGACTGATTTTTGACCTGACAAGAGATTTTTAAGAGAAAAAAAGTAGTCACTCTCAGAGAAGAATGACTACTAAAACCTTATTTTTTAATTAAAAATTGAATTTTTACCGCTTTTTGGCGCTAAATCTTAGCCCCTAGGATTACGGATATTAGCTTGTGCTGCAGCAAGTCTTGCAATGGGAACTCTGAATGGAGAGCAGCTTACGTAAGTTAAGCCGATTGCATGACAGAATTCGATTGAAGAAGGATCGCCACCATGCTCACCGCAGATACCGAAGTGAAGCTTGTCGTTAGCACCCTTACCAAGACGAACTGCTAAATCCATAAGCTTACCAACACCGGTGGTGTCAAGCCTTGCAAACGGATCAGACTCGTAAATCTTAGCATCGTAGTATGCAGTAAGGAACTTACCTGCATCGTCACGGCTGAAGCCGAAGGTCATTTGAGTTAAGTCGTTAGTACCGAAGCAGAAGAATTCAGCTTCTTTAGCGATTTCATCAGCAGTAAGACATGCTCTTGGAATCTCTATCATAGTACCAACCTCGTACTTAAGGCTTGCACCTGCTGCTGCGATAACAGCGTCTGCAGTCTTAACAACAACGTTCTTAACGTACTTAAGCTCTTTAATTTCGCCTACGAGCGGAATCATGATTTCTGGAACAACGTTCCAATCAGGATGTCTCTTAGAAACAGCGATAGCAGCCTTAATAACAGCCTTGGTTTGCATTTCTGCAATTTCAGGATAAGTAACTGCAAGACGGCAACCTCTGTGACCCATCATTGGGTTGAACTCGTGAAGAGCATTACAGATTTGCTTAATTTCAGCAACGGTCTTACCTTGAGCATCAGCTAAAAGCTTAATGTCTTCTTCAGAGGTAGGAACGAACTCGTGAAGCGGTGGGTCAAGGAATCTGATAGTAACAGGATGTCCTTGAAGAGCCTCCATAAGACCCTCGAAGTCTGCTTGTTGCATTGGCTCGATAGCGTCGAGAGCTTTAACTCTTTCTTCTACGGTTTCAGCGCAGATCATCTCACGGAATTTATCAATTCTGCCCTCGCCGAAGAACATGTGCTCGGTACGGCAAAGACCGATACCTTGAGCGCCAAGCTCAGCTGCTCTTTGAGCATCAGCAGGCGTATCAGCGTTTGTTCTTACGCCAAGTGCCTTATATTTATCTGCAAGCTGCATGATTCTGCCAAAATATCCACTGTTAGGATCAGCAGGAACAGTCTTAATTGCGATATCGTAAATGTTACCGGTAGATCCGTCGAGAGAAAGGTCGTCACCCTCACGGAAAATCTTGCCTGCGAGCTCGAAATACTTTTCTTCCTCGTGCATCTTGATGTCGCCACAGCCGGATACACAGCAAGTACCCATACCACGTGCAACAACGGCAGCGTGAGAGGTTTGTCCGCCACGAACGGTTAAAATACCTTGAGCGTACTTCATACCCTCGATATCTTCAGGAGAAGTTTCAAGTCTTACAAGGATAACGTTCTTGCCGGCTTTGCCGAGCTCAACGGCATCTTCCGGAGTAAATACGATAGTACCTGCAGCAGCTCCCGGAGAAGCGGCAATACCCTTACCTACAACGTTGTTCTTGTCAGCATCCTTTAATGCCTTTGCATCAAAGGTTGGGTGAAGAAGCATGTCTAAGGTCTTAGCGTCGATTTGAAGAAGAGCTTCTTTTTCATCGATCATGCCTTCGTCTAAGAGGTCACATGCGATTCTGATAGCTGCGGCAGCGGTACGCTTACCGTTTCTGGTCTGAAGCATGTAAAGCTTGCCTCTTTCGATAGTGAATTCCATATCCTGCATATCTCTGTAGTGAGATTCTAAGGTCTTGCAGATATCAAGGAATTGAGCGTATACATCAGGAAGAACCTCAGCCATTTGAGAAATCGGCATTGGAGTTCTAACGCCGGCAACAACGTCTTCGCCTTGAGCATTCATAAGGAATTCGCCCATAAGACCGGGTTCGCCTGTTGCAGGGTTACGGGTGAAAGCAACACCTGTACCGCAATCGTCACCCATGTTACCGAAAGCCATCATTTGTACGTTTACTGCAGTACCCCAGCTGTATGGGATATCGTGGTCACGACGGTAGATGTTAGCTCTTGGGTTATCCCAGCTTCTGAATACTGCCTTGATTGCGCCAAAGAGCTGTTCCTTTGGATCAGATGGGAAATCGGTGCCGAGTTGGTTCTTATATTCTTGCTTGAATTGGTTAGCAAGCTCTTTGAGATCCTCTGCAGAAAGGTCTACGTCTAAGGTTACACCCTTTCTTTCCTTCATTTCGTCGATAAGCTTTTCGAAATATTTCTTACCAACCTCCATAACTACGTCTGAATACATTTGAATGAATCTTCTGTAGCAGTCCCATACCCATCTTGGGTTGTTAGACTTTCTAATAAGAACGTCTACTACTTCTTCGTTAAGACCAAGGTTCAAAATGGTGTCCATCATACCGGGCATTGATGCTCTTGCGCCGGAACGAACGGAAACGAGAAGAGGATTTTCCTTGTCACCGAACTTCTTGCCGGTAACCTTTTCCATCTTCACAATATTTTCCATAATTTCAGCTTGAATGTCAGCATTGATCTGTCTACCGTCTTCGTAGTACTTGGTACAAGCTTCGGTTGAAATAGTGAAGCCTTGAGGTACGGGAAGACCGATATGGGTCATTTCAGCAAGGTTTGCACCCTTACCGCCAAGGATTTCACGCATTTTTGCGTTACCTTCCGAAAACTGGTAAACATACTTTTTGTTTTCCATTAAAACTTCCTCCTGAATTTGACGCGCTTTTTCTTGCGCGCATTTATTTACATTTTTTCGCACTTTATATTGTATATCATTTTGAAATATTTTTCAACTGATTTTACACCATTTTATATAACAATTATATAAAATTGCGTTTTTCAGCAATTTTTTCATATTTTCAGCCTTTTTGTTGGTTGTTTTGCCTAAAACAAGCAAAAAAATAAAACCGTAGCTGTACGGCTACGGTTTTATTTTTGCTCAGTTAAATTTTTCTTTATAAGCCTTGCTAAACTTAGCAACGGGTGCTTTGCACGCCTTAATTTCTACCTTGTCACCGGTACGTGGGTTAACACCGTCGCGAGCAGTTTTATCCCTGAGATCGAAGGTTGCAAAGCCTGAAATGTGTACGTATTCCCCTCTTGACAGGCATGCGGTAAGAGTTTCTATAAATGCATTAAAATTACCCTCTGCCTCTTTGATTGTTACGCCTAAATTGTCTGCGTAAGCTCTGATAAATTCACTTTTGTTCATATTTTCCTCCCAAGAAACATATTTCTTTACAATATTTATTATACCACTTCGTAAAAATTTTTCAATAGTTTTTTAAAATTTTTTTGCTAAATATTTGTTAAAACGGTTAATTAGGCGTATCTACTTGACAAAATCGGGTAATTTATATTAAACTGAAGCCATAAATTTATTACGATAGGAAATTTTATGCAAAACGAACAACTCGTAGCAAAATTGAATGATAAAAGGCTTAGAGTGAGGCTTAAGGCTTTAAAGACTCTTTGCTTAGATGAAAGCTTTTCAAACACCCCGTACGGAGAGGACAGAAATATAAACTACGTATTCAGAACGGTTTATTCTTGCTTTGACAGAACCCCCTCTCTCGCCGTTTATTATACCAAAAAATTCTCAATGCCGCTCACGGCTATCGTAGACTATGCTTCTCTCTCCTCTGCCGAGGAGCTTATAAAGGCAGAAAAATTAACGGGCGGGCTTTACTATTGCGGAGCTGAGGTTGCGGTAAAGATAGCTGAGGACAAGAGAATTATTCTCTCTGCAGTCGGTGTCCCGCACAAAAACGTAAAAGCCTTTAACGACGACCTCTCCTCATACAGGGCTAAGCGACTTGCCTTTACAAACGCTTTAAGAGAAAAGCTCAACGCAAGATTTAAAAAGCACTCCATTTCTCTTCCGTACGCATTTTGGTCACTCTTTGGAAAGATTAAGACTACGAGCTTAGAGGATTTGTACGTAAACCTTGCAAGCGAGGTTATGAAAAAATATCAATCCGGCAAGGACGTAACCGAATTTTTATTAAACGATTTAAAGATTGAGCTTACCGAGGAGGAGTTGAAAAAATTAGAGGATTCTTCAAGCACCCTTTACGTTTTCGACCTTGCTTACGCGCTTAAAAACAAGCTCGTTATCAAACAGCCCGTTGAAGATTTGAATACGGCAAGCGACTTTATCGCTCTTTGCAAAAAGCACGGTGCGATGAGCTCCGCAACATACAAGGGTGGAGATTTGGACGAGTTTTTAAAAGAGGTTAAACAGCTTGGTATAAATTCCGCAACAGCTGAGTTTTCTAACGACCAGGCCTTTATGCGCGATTTTTACGACAAATGTCTATCTCTTGGCGTGTTACCCGTTATAAGAACGTTGGTTGCTCATCCCAGAAAAAGACTTGACGGCTCCTTTGAGGACCTTGAGCTTGCAAAAAAATACAAGGATAACGCACTTTGCATCGTCGGACATGAAATATCGGCTTCTATAAACCCCGAGGACGGTATGTTTTCCCGGAAAACAGTCGAGCAATTCCCTTCTTTGGAGGAGAGAATCAAGCTCTACTCGAGAGTCGGCACAAAATAAAAACAGAATATTCATACGGCTCGGCTTTTTGCCGAGCCTTTTACGTATAATTATACTGATTACAGTCAATAATTCCCCCACAAGGGGGATTTTTTATGCTTAAAATTATCTACAAGGTCATTGTATCGCTGATTTTTATTCTGTCACTAAGCCTTCAAAGCGGAGGAAATCTGATGGGTGAAAAAAATCATACCTTTTATCTGTACAGCAAATCCTCTTCGGCTAAAATAACGACCCTGCCCGAGAGGGATGCTGACAGCTTTATATATTTAAAAGGCTGCTTAAAGGGTGAAAGCGTAGAATTTTTAAGCGAGCAAAACGCCCTTGCATTTTTAAATAACCTATGCGCCAAGCTTGTTTTTTGTGAAACGGGAGAAGACTTTTTATGCCATTACTACTACTCCGAAAAAATCTCCGATTACGTAATTATAAGGGGACAAAGAGTCAACCTGCACCTTTCCTGCGGTAAAGGCGTTTGGACGGTGGGCTCACCGCTTATTTTCGGTAGCTTTTGAAATCTTTTTGCTTAGGCGTATAAACTTTTCAATCGGTGTCAATAATCTAAACACGAGAGGCGATTACGACGTCGCCACATAAAATATGGAGGATATTTATATATGTCGGAAAAGAAAACCGTACCGGTGCTTAATTTCATCAAAAAGAATCTCTACTACCTACTAATAGGGGCATCCCTGATAGTAATCGCAACCGTGATTGCAATTATTTTAGCAAGCGGTAAAACATCGCCATCGCAAAGTGGCGCAACCTCAGAAAAGCTCGAAAGCACCCCTCAGAGTCAGCCCGAAAGCGAAAGAGAAAGCGCGTCCGAGCCCGACTCTGCGCCCGAGCAAAACGAAAGTGTACCCGATAAGCCCGTAAATACTAAAGTAGTATTTACAATGCCCGTAGCAAGCTCCACGATAATTAAAGACTACACCTCTTCAACCGTAGTGTTTAACCAAACCCTTGGCGTTTACACCGGACATATGGGAATAGATTTCGGCGCTGAAGCAGGCGCAGAGGTGGTTTCTGCCTATGCGGGCACAGTAGAAAGCATAACCACGTCTTATCTGCAAGGAACGACTGTGACAATCGACCACGGAAACGGACTGAAAAGCATTTATAATTCTATAGAAGCCTTAGACACCTTAGAGGAAGGTCAATCGGTTGTTGCCGGCCAAGCAATAGGCACGGTATCAGACAATAATAGGCAGGAATACAAGGACGGCCCTCATCTTCACTTTGAAGTGACCTTGAACGGCGAAAGGGTAGACCCCGACGAATATTTAATGCTTGCGGAAAAGTAACTTGCATATTGCAAAAAATTCTCTCGTACTATAATATGAGAGGATTTTTTTATGCGCTTTGCAGCAAGGCTTTTATCTGCCGTCATTTTTATTTCTTTTACCTTTGCCACACTTACATCCTGCAAAAGAGAGCCCGCGCGCTCTTTATACGACCTTTCCATAGTCTATGAGGAGGGTAAAATTGAGGGAAAGCTGGTCTATAAGTTCGTTAACAGCTATGATTCAACGTTTAACCATATTCTTTTCAACCTGCACGCAAACGCTTATAAGGAGGGGGCTATACACCGCCCCACGACTCAAAGCAATGAAGTAAGAGCTTACCCTGACGGAATCAGCTACGGCAAAATAGATATACTCGGCGTGCGCGCGGATAATAAAACTGCAGAATGGACCTTGCTGGGCGAGGACTGCGAATTTTTAAAGGTGACCTTTGACAGGCTGAAAAAGGGAGATAGCATAAGCATCGAAATAGATTTTCATGTTGATTTGCCAAACAGCGCGCTAAGACTGGGAGAAAACCAAAACGGTGTAAACCTTGCAGATTTTTTCCCCGTTGCGTGCAAAATCAAAGGGGGCGATTTTATGCAGATAAGCTACGCGCCCGTGGGCGACCCGTTTTTTGCAGACCTGCACGATTACGAGGTAGATATTACAGTGCCATCGGAATACACGGTCGCTTCCTCGGGCTATCCCACTCTGACTGCAGTTGACGGAGTGAGCACGACCTATTCTTACGAGCTTAAAAACGGCAGAGATTTTGCTTTTCTTCTTTCTAAAAATTATCGGGTTCAATCAGTAACGGCTGACGGCACCGTTTTAACTTATTACGGCTTTGGTGACGACGGAAAAGAAATGCTGGAGCTTATGACCGACTGCGTTGATTTTTTCAGTAAAAGCTTTGGCAAATACCAATATAAGAGTCTTTCACTTGCAGAATGTCAGCTTGCCTTAGGCGGCATGGAATACACGGGGCTTTGCTTTATAAACTGCTCACTGCAAAAAGAGGATAAAATAACTGTTGCAGTACACGAAATAGCCCACTCGTGGTGGCACTCAATGATAGGTAACGATCAAAGCTTAAGTGGATATTTAGACGAGGGACTATGCGAGTATTCAACGTACTTATACGTTAAAAACCGAATAGACAAGAGCCTTGCAAACGATATGATAAATAGTACAAAACTATCCTATAAGTCGTTTTTTACCATTGAAGAAACTTTATCGGGCGACGTAAACACCGCCATGGAAAGAGAGCTTGATTCTTTTAAAAGCGAGTACGAATACTCAAGTGTTGCATACAGCAAGTCCCTGATAATGTTTTATGAATACGGCATTGCAATAGGCGAGGATAAGGCGGTAAAAAACCTTGCTGACTTTTACAAAAAGAACCTCTTTGGCGTAGCAGATTTAAACTCGCTTATAAGTGCACTTGGCTACGGCGAGCACTTCAGATCATTCGTTGAAGGCAAGGTTTTGATTTAGAAAGTCGCACAAAAGACAGTTTCTCTACCATTGAAAGAGCTAAAACTTTATAACAGTTTAAAAAAGTATTTTAAGCGTTTTGACCTTTTGTAGTTAAAACGCTTTTTTTTAATAGAATTTTATGTTAAAATGCTATTAACAGCTTAAGGAGAAGATTATTATGCCTATTTTAGACTACAAATGTCCTGCATGCGGAAAAATTTTTGACGAGCTTGTAAAAAAATACGACGACGAGGTGTTTTGTCCTGACTGTGAATGCTTAGCCGAAAGGTGCTACAGCGGACAAATTTACACTCAAACGGGAAAACCCTCTAAAAAATGCAGCGGCGATTGTAAAAACTGCAGTGGGTGTGGTTAAAACCCGAATGAAGCCGAAAAAAACTACACTTTATATAATTTTATATAAAATTAATTAAATTTGCGATTGTATTCCATTGACAAAAGTTTCAATTAATGTTAAAATCTTAAAGTGTATATATACGCGTGCATGTACAGATTGCGCGCAAATTACTTTGCTAAGGAGCAACGAAATGAAAAAAGTATTAAGTATTTTACTCTCAATTTTACTCGTTTCAACCCTCGTATTTACAGTAACTTCCTGTAAAAAGGACAAAGATACAAGCGAGGCTCTTGACCGTACGGCAGTTCCCGTTACCATTTCCATTGAAGAAGAAACCGATGACGACGGCAAAACCTATACCCTTACCGAAATCTCTTTATCTGCATTAGCTAAGGATTATATTGACAATGGTAAGTTAAAAAATCTTAAAGAACTTTTCAGTGAACACTCATCCACTGATGCCAAGCACTTTACGGTAGATGATACACAAGAAAAGGTTATCTTTAATATTCCATCAAAAGTAACCCACATTGCGGCAAACTCAATCGTTAACCTTTCGTTTATAACCGACCTCGTTGTAGGCCCAAACGTTGTAGAAATTGAAAAGGGCGCATTAGTCGGTCTTTCGGGTCTTGAATCCATTACCCTTCCGTTTATCGGCGGTAAGGTAGGTGCTGTTAACGACGGTAAGTTATTCTCTTACATCTTCGGCACTATCGGTGGCGACGGACTTACCTCTGTTACTCAGAACTATAACGGCGGTACTGAAAGCTCTGCTACTAACTACGTTCCAACCTCTTTAAAAACTGTAACCGTAACAGGCAAGGTTGACTATACTAAGGAAGACGTAAGATATTACGTTAACGACGACAACGAGCACGTTGTTTTAGGCGCAGAGGAAGCTGCTCCCGAGGGTAAAACTGCTTATACGGTTACATCAAAGAGCTACAAGGACAGCGCAGTTCAACCTTACGCTTTCTACGGTGTAACAACAATTGAAACGGTTATATTTACAGGCGAAATTACAGAAATTCCCGAATACACCTTCTACGGCTGTGCAG
The DNA here is from genome assembly GCA_017504655.1 of Clostridia bacterium. GTDB lineage: Bacteria > Bacillota > Clostridia > Christensenellales > Borkfalkiaceae > UBA10281. The sequence continues at coordinate 8,904 of JAFVQT010000019.1, forward strand.
GTATTAAGGAGCTCAGCTTTAAAGATACCATTACCACTATCGGCAAATATGCTTATGCTAACTGCACCTCTTTAAGAGTATTGACTCTTGGCGCAGTTGCTATCGAAGAAGGCGCATTCAGCGGATGTACCTCTATCGGCAGAAACACTGCAACCTCTATCGGCAAATTAGACGTAAGCTTAGTTACCTCGTTTGGTAAGGATGCGTTTGCAGGCTGTACTTCAGTTACTAAAGAAAACTTAACCTTAAAGGCTGACTTTGAGTCACTTACCGAAGACGAACAAAAGGCTTTAAAGGATGCTTTTGGCGAGGATTTCTTTGAGGACGAAGAATAATATTCAGAGCAAAAATTGAGATTAATTACGGCGGTGCTTTCGCACCGCCGTTTTTGTTTGAATTGTTTTTTCAGTCAGCCCATACATTATATATAATCCCATACATTATATATAATAAAGAAAACAGCATTGCCTAGTCGAGTCCCTACAAGGGATTCGACAACTAAATAAATCCTAAACGGATTTGTGATAATTTGAAAAATTTCCTTGCAAAGCAAGATATTTTTCAAAGTTATATTGCCTATCGGCAGTGTTGCCGAGCAACTTTAGTTGCGAACGCCAACTGCCTTGGCAGTTATATTTGCCTACGGCAAGTTGTGGATTTATTTAATATAACTTCTTCGAGAGAAATATAAGAACCTGCTGAAGCAGAACCTTGAATTTTTCTCTCGAAAAATATAACGCAAAAATTGTTTTGCATATCACTTTTAGCCACAAGGCTAAAAATAAAACTAAATTATCTTAATCTTTTGTGGATAAGAAAAGCCCACCATATTTCGCCTTAAAGCGAAGTATAGTGGGCTACACTTTTGTTATAAAATAAAAATCCCTAACGGCAACCGCCATATCGCAACGCTGTTTTGTTACACGTTAAATTTGAAACAGTCTGTCGGCGTTTCGCCTCTTTTTAATGCAGAAAAGAAAATCTCTCTTGCAGTTTTGTAAACGGTATAAATAAAATCTCTGCATTTTAAAGGGTCTGCATTCTCACTTAGGTCTGTTGCATGGCCTATAATCGCACCGCCGTCTATCTTAAGCTTTGCGTAAGCATTATTCAACAGTGTGAGCTCACCTTCGCTTAAGGCAAAGCTATCCGTCATACACTTAAACGAAAACGCCGTTTGCACGACTACCTCTGCATATTTTTTTGCAAGCGATTTACAGTCACCTTTAAACCCTATACAAGAAATTTCACCCGAGTATTCTTCCACGGCTTTAGCCTCCGGGTCTTTAGGTAATGGCTTTAAAAGCCAATTGCAATAATCGTACAAATTATCGTTTATTGAGCTTATAGCGTCTTTTTTAGTTCTTCCCCAGCCTATCACTCCAACGGGTAAAAGGCTAAACGCAACAAACTCGTCCCTTGTTTTTATAATAACTACGTCCATGTTAAAGTGCCTTTATCCTCTGATACAATTGCTCTGGGGTTTCTGCAAATACGGTTGCACCAACACTTACCAGCCTCTCTTTAGGTCTGTATCCCCAAAGAACGCAAATACCGTCAACACCTGCGTTTATAGCAGTCATTGCATCTACGTCGCTATCGCCAATAAAGATAGCATCACTTGCAGTAATGCCAAGCTCTTTTAAGGTCATATCAACACACGCCCTATCAGGCTTTGTTTTTATACCTTCTCTTTGACCAAAAACAACGTCAAACTTAATCTCGGAAAAAAATTTTTTGCAAACCTCGGTTGTACCGTCCTGAGGCTTGTTTGATATAACGGCTAAAATATAGCCCTCGCTTTTAAGCTTTTTCAAAAGGTCGAGCATACCCTCGTAAACGTAGGTTTTGGGACTACCGCAAAAGTTATAGGAATTGTTATAAAAATCCACCATCTCTGCGAATTTATCGCATGGCGCGCCCTTTAAGGAATTTTCGATAAGCTTTTTTGCGCCATACCCAACAAAAAGTTTTGCTTCCTCTACGGTAATTTCGGGGTAACCGAATTTACGCAAGGTAAGATTTACGTTGTCGCAAATATCTATGGACGTGTTAGTAAGTGTTCCGTCCAAATCGAAAAGCACAGCCCTTTTCATTACATTCTCTCCGGAACCTTAATACCTAAAAGACCGAGAGCGTTTGAAATAACCGTGAGAGTTGCCTTGCAAATATCAAGACGGAAGCTCTCGGTATTTTTATCTTCACCGATAATCTTACAATTAAAATAGAACTTATTAAAGAGGGATGCAACCTCTATTGCATATCTCGTCACGTAAAACGGTTCAAGCTTATCAGCAGACGCCTTTACAACGTCGGGGAAGTTAGAAAGTGCCGATATAAGTTGATATTCGTCCTCGTTTATATCCTTTACGGTATAGGCAGACGGCTGTCCACCCTTTCGCAAAACACTCTTTATTCTCGCAGCGGTATACTGTACGTAAGGACCTGTTTCACCGTCGAAATTAAGTATTTTATCGTAGGAGAAGGCTATGTCCTTAATTTTACTGTTAGAAAGTGCTGCAAATATTACGGCACCCGTGCCAACCTGCTTTGCGATATTCTCTTTATCCTCAAGGTCCGGGTTTTTACTCTCAATTACCGCAAGGCATTTTTCGTGGCACTTTTTCAAAACGTCTTCAAGTAAAATTACCGTGCCGTGACGGGTGCTCATTGCAACCTGATTTCCGTTTTCGTCGAGAAGCGATACCATTCCGTAAGAAACGTGCACCATATCCTTTGCCCAATCCTTACCCATAAGCTCAAGCACCTTGAAAATTTGCTTGAAATGCAAATTTTGCTGATATGCTACTACGTATAAGCACTTGTCAAAATTATAGGTATTCTTTCTGTAAAGCGCGGCTGCCAAATCCCTGGTCGCGTAAATAGACGCTCCGTCTGAACGGAGAATAAGACAAGGTGGCATATTGTAATCTTCAAGGTCTACAATTCTTGCGCCGTCACTTTCCTTTAAAAGACCCTTTTCATTAAGCTCGTCGATAACCGGTTGCATCTTGTCAATGTAAAAGCTCTCGCCTGCGTAAGAATCAAAGGTTACGTCCAATTCCCTGTAAATCTTATCAATATCCTTAAGGGTGATTTCTTTAAACCAATTAAAGAGCTTATTACACTCCTCATCGCCCTGCTCGATAAGCTTAAAATAACGTCTTGCCTCATCGTCCATAGCGGGATTTTTCTCGCTTTCCTCGTGATAATGAACGTATAGACGGGTTAATTCTTTAATTCCGCCCTCTTCAACGTCCTTTTGTCTGCCCCAATTTTTATATGCGTAAATAAGCTTTCCAAACTGAGTTCCGTAGTCGCCAAGGTGATTGATACCAACCGTGTTATAGCCTAAAAATTTGAAAATACGGTAGAGCGCACCGCCTATCACCGTCGTAGAAAGGTGACCTATATGGAAGGGCTTTGCTATGTTTATAGAAGAATAGTCTATACATACAGTTTTGCCGTCGCCAACGTCAGATTTGCCGTAGCCCTCACCCTCGCTTAAAATTTTAGCAAGGCTTTCTTTAACCAAGCCCTCTCTGTTGATTTTAAAATTAAGGTAGCCGTTTACCGCCTCTACCCCACTTATAACGTCGTCGCAAACAAACCTTTCGCACAGCTCGTTCGCGATCATAACGGGGGCTTTGCGCATTGTCTTTGCAAATTTAAAGCAAGGAAGAGCATAATCGCCCATATTTTTATCGGGAGGAACGGCTATTGCCCCCTCGATTTCTTCGGTGTCTACACCCAGTCCGCTAAGTTTTTCTGCAATATACTTTTTGTAATCCATATCTCGCCTTTCAGTCTTTATTATTTTAGTTAATTTTATCATAAAATAAAAAATACCGCAACAAAACTATTGTACAATTTATTAATTTTGTGGTAGAATAGTTATGTTAATAACTATTATTGGAGTGTTTAAGATGAAATTAGGCGTAGTAGGTCTTCCAAACGTAGGCAAGTCAACTTTATTCAACGCAATTACCCACGCAGGCGCGCAAGCTGCAAACTTTCCGTTTTGCACTATAGAGCCAAACGTTGGCGTTGTTGCCGTTCCCGATGAAAGGCTCGCTCAGCTTGCCGCTCTTTATAACTGTAAAAAAATCACCCCGGCAACTATTGAGTTTGTGGATATTGCAGGTCTTGTTAAGGGCGCGTCGAGGGGCGAGGGGCTTGGCAATAAATTCCTTGCTCATATAAGAGAGGTTGATGCTATCGTCCACGTAGTAAGATGCTTTGAGGACGAAAACGTAACGCACGTAGAAGACTCGGTTGACCCTATAAGAGATATTAATATTATCAACTTAGAGCTTATTTTAGCCGATATGGAAAGTGTTCAAAAACGCTATGACAAGGCGTTTGGCATGATTAAATCGGGCGACAAAAAATATAAGATTGAGTCTGACCTTTTAAGGCGCATTCTGGATAGATTGGAAGAAGAAAAGCCCGTAAGAGGCATTGAGCTTAATGAGGATGAACAAAAATACGTTGACGGATTATTCCTTTTAACCTCTAAGCCCGTTATCTACGCTGCCAACATATCCGAAAGCGATATGGGTAAAAGCGACGGTGAAATTCCTTTGGTGCAAAAGGTTAAGGAATTTGCAAAAACCGAAAACAGCGAAACTCTTACTATTTGCGCAAGAACGGAAGAGGAAATCTCTCAGTTAGAGCCTGAAGAGGCTTCTATGTTCTTAGAGGAGCTGGGCTTAAAAGAAAGCGGTCTTAACCGTTTGGTCAAAGCTTCGTATAAGCTTTTAGGTCTTATCAGCTACCTGACCGCAGGCGAGCCCGAAACGAGAGCTTGGACTATTAAAGAGGGTACTAAAGCCCCACAGGCGGCAGGCAAAATTCACACCGATTTTGAAAAGGGCTTTATAAGAGCCGAGTGTATAGATTGGAAGCTTCTACTCGAATGTGGCAGCTACACAAAGGCAAAAGAGCTTGGCAAGGTGCGCTCTGAGGGTAAGGAATACGTTATGAAGGACGGCGACGTAGTTTTATTCAGATTTAACGTATAGCAACTTGAAGTTGCATCCGTGTGGGAGCGTTACGCTCCACCCATGTTTTTACTTGTTTGAAGAAAATTTGCGTTGCATACAAAACACTTAGAAATCGATATAAATCAAACTAAAAAGTCCTTGAATAAGTCGTTTAATCGACCTATCCAAGGACTTTTATTTAATATTCTTTTCTACCAAGCAAATAGTCAACGCTAACGTCAAACAAGTCTGCAAGTTTTACTAAAGCATCAAGCGAAGGCTCTGCACTACCGTTTTCATATCTTATATAAGACGGTTGAGCAATTTGCAAATAATCTGCAACTTGGCGTTGCGTTAATTTATTAAGTTTTCTCTGCTCCATAAGCCTTTCTTGAAAAATCTTCATAAATTTTCTATTCCTCTTGACAATTATAGCATTATGCTATATAATTTATACAAAATATAGCAAGACGCTATCAAAAGGAGAGATTTTATGCAAAATTTAATGGATGATCCAAAAAACAAAGTAACAACTAAAAATAAAATAAGTTTGCCTACCATTATCCTTATAGTTCTTGGTGCCGTCATTTTTTCTATATTGTTGATTACATTTTTCATTGGAGATGAATCTTCTGGCAAAAAAAACGAGCCTTCGCAACAAATATTTACGCTTAATGATACCGTTACCATAAACAATTCCTATAAGGTTAAAATTGATAATGTTTCAACTAAAAACTCTATTGAATATTATTCAAACGGCTGGCCTGTATATGAGTATCCTAACAACAATTTTCTAGTTGTCGAATTTACAATAACAAATATAAAAAAAGAAGAGTTTACTATAAGCGAAGGCAATTTTACTTTAACTATGGAAGGGGGATATCAATACTCTCCATCATATATCCTTTCAAGTAAAGGTTTCACAATTGCACCATTAGATACAATTACTTTTACTATTGTATTCGACGTAGTATATTTATATACGGAGAAAAACTACAATCTAACCTTTGAAGATTATTTATCGTTTACGGAAGACTTTTTATGTATTTTCCAGTTGTATTAAAACCATAAATATATATTACAATATAACGCAAACGGCGTTGCGAAAATTCGCAACGCCCTTTTTGCTAGATATTTTTAATAATTATTTAACAATTTTTAAAAATGCAAGAACTAAGATTACTATACCTGCAAGCGTATAAATCTCTACGATAATACTTACTATTCTAAGAATCCATCCGAGAATAGCGCCTGCTACAGGAATCCAACCACCTAAAAGACCTGCTACCCAGATAAGTAAACCTGCAACAGCAGCTACGACCAAATAAATGATTATACCGATAATCATGCTTACTAAATCTTTTGCATACTTAAAAGATAAAGGGAAATAGTTTTTCATGTTTTAATCTCCTTTTGCAATATGTTTTTCTGCATATTGTATATTATAATTATGTGTTATTTATTACAATTATGTGTAAACTAAAAAAAGGTTTTGTAAGCAAATTTTCACAAAACAAAAATTTAAAACACTTTTACAAGGCTTTCTCTTAATAAAAAATATCCGCTCTATATTGGCGGATATTTTATTCTTTATAGAAGTGAGTTTTAAAGGGGGAGAAACAAGGTAGGCAAGGCTCGCAAATTGGTATTGGATGGGATAGACCTTGTTGGTCATCCCAGTCAAGAGCAATTTGTAGAAACACAGCATACCGAAGTTTATACGCCTTTAAATTAAAGGCTTAGATGCGAGCACACCAAGGCTCGTGAGCCCGAAAAGACTTGGTAGACCTTGTCGGTCAGCAACGTGACGTTGCATCCCATTGTTTTCTCTACCCTTATCAAGTGAGATTTAAAGGGGGAGAAACAAGGTAGGCAAGGCTCACAAATTGGTATTGGATGGGATAGACCTTGTTGGTCATCCCAGTCAAGAGCAATTTGTAGAAACACAGCATACCGAAGTTTATACGCCTTTAAATTAA
>JAFVQT010000002.1 GCA_017504655.1 Clostridia bacterium
ATTTTATATTATAATATAAAAGATAAAAACAGTCAAGTGAATACACCTTTTACTCTCCAAAAAGCAAATATAGTTTAAGCGCGCCGTCGAATTATCGACGGCGCGCCCTTATTTAATTAATTTTTACCGTACACGTATTGCTCTACGGTAAAGGTTACAGTATGCTCTTGATACTCACTTCCGTTTATATATCTTCTGTATTCAACCACTACAACGTCACCTATTTTGCAATTATCACCATTTAAATAGTCTGTCAAATCACCTACGACTGTGTTTACGTTTGCATTGGTTATAGCAGGCACGGTAAACTTTTGTCTGTCACCGATTTTTATCGATAAAATAATATCCTGTAGTAAAAAACCGTTCTTTTTGAACATTCCGTAGTCTTCAAGATAATCTATTCCTACAAAATACTCCGCATAGCCCCAGCCTCCTACTCTAAAAAGCCCGAATTCTACGCCAAAGTCGTATCTCCCCTCTATATATCCATTGCCCACAAGCTGTTCTATTATATCTATTGCTATACTTCCCGGTATTGCAAAGCTCAGACCCTGCGCCGTTGACGATGCGTAGCCTGCGTTTACTATGCCTAAAAGCGCGCCCGTGTCTTTATCAAAAAGCCCACCGCCCGAATTTCCGCTGTTTATAGCCGCATCCGTTTGCAGTAAGGTCATTTGTCTGCCCTCTACGGTCACGTCACGGTTTATCGCACTTATTATACCGCTCGTAACGGTTCCTCCTAAAGTTCCCAATGGGTTACCTATAGCGTAAACCTCTGTGCCGACCTTTAAATCCGCCGTTTTATCATACCACGTTGCAGATGTTATATTTTCAAACCTATTGTCTTCATCTGCCCCGATAAGCAATATTCCTATATCGGAATCGGGGTCAGAGCCGACTAACGAGGCAAAATACTCTCTTCCGTCAATAGCCTTTACGACTATTTGCTCAGCCCCCTCTATTACGTGGTGACAGGTGACTATTAAAGCAACGTCCCCCTCTCCGTCATCATTTTTATCCTTTACCGACAAAACGACTCCGCTACCGCTGCTTTGTCCGTTTGTAAAACCTGCGTAAACCTCAACAACCGATGAGCGGATGTATTCAAGCACGCCAACCCCGTCGGGAACAATATCCAAGCTGTTAGTAACGTTTATAGTAAACGACAGCTCGTAATTTTGGTCGACAATCGGTGGCGAATACGTATTGGACTGTAATGAATCACTTTCTTTTTGCGATTCGCCTTCCGGTGCTTTTACCGTTAAAGAGCATGACAAAAATGCAAAAGCCGATAATATGAGGATAAGTAAGCAAGATATTTTTTTGTATAGACTGTTCAAAGCTGACCTCCTTATTTGTCCTTGAGCCTTGTCAAGGCCGTCAAACTGCAAAACTGCTTATATATTAAATATTATACCATATTTTTGAAATTTTAGTGTTTAAATTTAAAAAAAATTGAGGATGATTTCTCATCCTCTTTCTTTTCTCCGCCTATACGGCGGTAAGTATACGCTTTCCGTCATATAGGCACTATTTAAACAACGGAAAACCGTTGACAATATAAATATGCCCATATAGCTCGGTTTTATACACTTACTCGTCGTCTTCCTCAGGAAGCTCAACGTTGTGATATACCTCTTGAACGTCGTCGTTGTCGTCGAACATATCAAGCATTTTGTTAAATGAAACAAGCTGTTCTGCGCTTAAGGTTACCTTGTCGTTAGGAATCATCATAACGCCCGCCTCGATAAACTCAAAATTCTTTTCCTCAAAGAATTTTCTGACAGCAGAAAAGTCTGAAGGAAGAGTTCTGATTTCAAAAGAATCCTCTTCTGTTATAACGTCCTCTGCGCCTGCCTCTAAAGCCATTTCCATAACCGTATCCTCGTCAAGCTCTACAGTTCTTTCGATTACGATTACACCCTTATTTTCAAACATGTAAGAAACTGAACCTGTAGTACCGAGATTACCACCGCATTTATCAAAAATGTGACGAACATCGCCACCCGTTCTGTTTTTATTGTCGGTAAGAGTTTTTACGATTACTGCGCTACCGCCAATACCGTATCCTTCGTAAGTGAGGTTTTCGTAGTTGACGCCCGAAAGCTCGCCCGAAGCCTTTGCGATACTTCTTTTAATGTTATCGTTAGGCATGTTTGCAGCCTTTGCCTTTGCTATTGCATCGGCAAGCTTACTGTTGGTATACGGATCGGGATTACCCTTTGCCGCAACTGCAAGCTCTCTGCCAAGTTTTGTAAAGATTTTACCCTTTACCGCGTCGGTTTTAGCTTTTTTATTTTTAATATTAGCCCATTTGCTATGTCCTGACATATTTTTTCTCCTTTCTAATCGTTTATCAAAGATTTACCCTTGCCTTCCGTAAGCTCGTATAAGGTTACGGCAAGCGATACGCCTGCGTTTAGGCTTTCACTCATTTTTGACATTGGAATTTTTACAGTATGAGTTGCCAACGCTTTAACCTCTTTGGATACACCGTTTGCCTCGTTTCCGATAACCAAGCAGTACCTCTCGGGTGGGTTAAACGTAAAGACGTTTTCGCCATTCATATCGGCTACTATAACAGGGGTTTCACCCATAATTAAAGCAACCTCTTCTCTTTTTAAAACTGTCAAATTAACAAAGAAAATACCGCTCATCGAAGAACGGACTGCCTTTGGCGAATAAGCGTCACAGCAATCGACTAAATACAAGTCCTTAACGCCCACCGCGCAGCATGTTCTGATGATGGTTCCCAAGTTGCCCGGGTCGCTCACTCCGTCTAATAAAACACAAGGTTTTATCGGCGATTTAGGCTCTGAATATTCCTCTTTGAGCACAGCTAAAACCCCCTGTGGAGTAACCGCGTCGCTCACAAAAGAAAGCACCGATTCGCTAACCTCTAATTTCTCTGTTTCATAGCACGAAAAACGGGCAAGCCCATCGGTTGTTCCGACTAAAAGCTCTACGCTTTTTTCAGCGGACAACGCCTCGCTCACCATCTTGTACCCTTCAACGACATAAAGCCCACTTTTTTTGCGGAATTTCTTATCCTTTAAAGAGGCAATTTCTTTAATTTTGGGATTGCTTTTTGACGTTATTATCATAAAAGAAAATATAAAAGCTAGGCGAACAGGAAAACCCTTCGCCTAGCCCCTATTTTAATTATTTAAGTTGTGCCTTAGCAGTTTCGGTAAGTGCGGTGAATCCTGCAGGATCGGTAATAGCCATATCAGAAAGAACCTTTCTGTTAAGGTTGATACCTGCAAGCTTAAGACCGTGCATGAACGTGCTGTAAGACATACCGTTTGCACGGCATCCTGCATTAATTCTTGCAATCCAGAGCTTACGGAAATCTCTCTTCTTTGCTTTTCTACCTACGTAAGAATAGGTAAGTGACTTCATTACGGCTTGTCTTGCAACTCTGTAAAGTTTACTCTTCGCGCCGAAATATCCTTTAGCAAGTTTTAATATCTTTCTACGCTTTTTAACAGCGTTTACACCTCTTTTAATACGCATATTCGGTTTCTCCTTTTATTATTTCTTGTAAGGAATAAGAGTCTTGATTGTCTTTTCCTGAGTTACTGATACATAAGTACCGGTTCTAAGTCTTCTCTTTCTCTTAGTAGACTTTTTGCTAAGAATGTGGCTCTTACCCTGGCTGTATCTCTTTACTTTGCCAGTTCCCGTAACCTTAAAACGCTTCTTTGCACCGCTGTGCGATTTCATTTTTGGCATAATTTTGTCCTCCGAAATTTATTCTATCAGTTAGATTTTGAGGGGGCGAGAATCATTAAAATGTTTCTGCCTTCAAAAAGTGGGCGTTTTTCCATAACTGCAACGTCACCAACGATTTCGAAAAATCTGTTCATTACGTCTACACCTAAAGAAGAATGCGCGTTTTGTCTTCCTCTCATCTTGATTGAAACCTTAACTTTGTTGCCACCGGCAAGGAATTTTTGGGCTTGACGTGCTTTTACGTTTAAATCGCCAATGTCAATCGTCATAGAAAGCCATATTTCCTTAAGCTCAACGACCTTTTGGTTCTTTTTAGCTTCTTTTTGTTTTTTAAGCTGTTCAAATTTATACTTGCCGTAGTCCATAATCTTACAAACGGGCGGATTTGCAGTTGCCGCTATTTTTACAAGGTCAAGATTATTTTCCTCTGCAATTCTTAAAGCTTCACTTGAGCTTACGATACCGAGCTGCTCACCGTCTGAACCTATAAGACGGACTTCGCGATCTCTAATGTCTTCGTTAATTTGAATTTGATCTTTACTAATGGTAGTGTACCTTCCAATTTAAAATTCCCTATACAAACAAAAAGGGTTGCTTTAAACATAAAGCACCCTACATACCTATAACGCAGACTTATAGCACTTGCGTTAAAAAATATGCGCCGTTTCAAAAAATCTTACGGCGAGAAGGGTAACTTCTGCTTAGCATAGATATATTACCACACGGCAAAGATTATGTCAAATGTTTTTACTCTTTTATTAAAAATTTTTTTCATCCACGCGCGTGCATTATATTATATAATGTTTTTTACTGCTTTTGATTTATGCCATACTTACGAATACAAGCAAAAAGCGCGCCACGACTTATATTACTAAATCGTGACACGCTCATTTATTTTAACAATTCTTACTCTTCAGACTCTTCTACAAGGTCGCTGTAAACCTTTTCGTATTTAACAACTACACCGGTATCGCTGTTAAGACCTTGTTGAATATAGGTGTTAGCAAGCTTACTGATAACATTGCTTTCCAAGAGAGCGTTAGTTGCTTCAAGGAAATTGTAAGCAACGGTATCCTCGTCTTCCTCTTCACCGCTTATGAGGTCTAAAATAAACTGTTGCTTACCTGCATCGCCTTCTACCGTGTAGATAAGCTCGCTTACCTTCTTGGTACAAAGAACGATGTGAAGACCGTACTCGTAAGAGCCGAACATCATATATGCACCTGCGCCACCTGCGAAATAGTCAGGATCTGAAGGATCTAAACCGTTACCGTTACAAACAATTTCTGCAGCCTTTGCAAATGCTGAAACGTATTGATTTGAACTGGTAATTGGCGAATAGAGATATCCGAGATAGCTGTTGAAATTACCCTCGTCTGAGCTGTATGCAAACTTAAGGTCCTCAAATCTTTCTTTTAACGCTTCGTCATAGTCAACCTGACCAGCCTTGTTTAATTCTACGGCTTCTACACCGAGAACGTCTGCTACAACACCTTTAAAGTAGTCAAAATCTCTCTTTTCAGGCTTTACACCAAAATAGTTGAAATGAAGAACCTTGTTGCCGTCCTCGTCTTCCTCTTCGTGAGCGGTAACACTTTCAAAAGAACCGTCGTAATAAGCTAAAACGTCAGTATAAACGTAATCGTCGGTAAATCTGACTCTGTCACCCTCTAATACACCGTAGCCGGATTGAACCCAAGTTGCTCTTAAATCCTCTACGGTAATCTCTAATACTTTTGCGTTTACTATTTGTTCTTTTTCCTCTGCGGTAATAGCGCCGTTTGCATCTATCTTTTCTTGAATCAACTCGTCAATCTCAGCCTTGAGCTCTTCATCGTACTGAACGAGGAAGTGAGAAACGTAACCGTAACCCTCACCGGGATTATAGGTAACGAATGAGTTTTTAGAAATAGCGCCGAGTGCTGACTCTAAGCCTGAAACGCTACCCTCGAATTGGTTAGTCTGAGATTTAGCAAGCGCCTTGTAAGATTCCCAAAGGGCGTTTTGATCTGCAGCAACGTCGTAATGAAGCTTATGCTCCTCGCGAAGTAAATCCTCAAACTTAGTGATGATTTCAGATTCCAATGTTCCTAAAAGGGCACTTCTGAAATAAGTAAGACTAAGTACCGAAAGCATATCGGTTGCCTCGTAGGTTTCGTGACTGTCAATAAGACCAAGCTCTACAAATCTTTCTTTAGCCTCTGCAAGAGCGTTCTTTCTGTCCTTACTGTCAAGCTTAACAGTCTTTGCCAAAAACTCTTCAAGCTCTTCTTCGGAAACCGTATCATCCTCTTCTTCGTCCATAGTAGGAGCAGTTCTTGTAGTGTACGAAATATGTTCGTGCTCGTGAGCATGCTCTTCGTCCATAAAAGATTCAATGAGGTCGTTAACGCTGTCAATAGTAGTAGCTATGCTCTTTACAACGGTTTCATAATCCAAAAATCTGTAAAGAGAATCGTTAACGCTGATTTTACCGTTTTCTGCCTTAACCTTTGCTGAAAGACCCTTTAAGTAGTCTGCCGTACCAAATTTGATATCTTCGTCCTTCTTGCCCTTGGAAAACTCTTTGTTATACTCTTGAACAAGTCTGTCAGAAGCTAATACTGCAAGGATGTTTTCGCCGTAAGCATCAACGAGCTTATTCATAACCTCGTTTACCTTTGCGGTGTCGTAACCGCCCTTTTTGGCAAGGTCACCCTTTGCATATTGCATGATAATTTTGTTGTTTACAAGGTTATCTAAGATAAGGTTATAAGTGTCTGCAGCTGAGTAACCGTAGCTTTGTACGTACATATAACCGTAAGACATAAAGCCTGCAATAAGCTCACGCTTGTAGATAGGCTCGCCTTCGTAATCATCCTTTCCGCTAACGTTTGCAACGTTTTTAATACCGTATTGTTTGCTTGAGTCTAAGCCTTTATCGATATTAACGACAGCAACGGCACGCTCTAAGTCTCTGTCGGTGTCAACCTCGAAAAGGCCACAGCTCGCCATCGTGCCGGTAATCATTGCGACTGCGAGTATCACAGTCATAAGTTTGAGTAAAAATTTCTTCATAGGATTCTCCTGATGACATAATTTGAGAATTAAATCTCACATAATACTTTAGTATTATAATAAATTATTTAAATAATTGCAAGGCATTTTGAGTGCTTTTTGAGTAAATTTTTTAAAAATTTTTATTTTTTGCTTTTTATCAAGCAGCAAACACGGTTATTATGAGATTTGCAACCTCTTCAACCTTTAAATTTTCAGTTTTGAAAACCAAGCGCGGGGTCTCGCCTATGCTTAAGGTTACCGCCTGCTTATGCTTTTCTATTTTGTCCATAAACGCTCCGTCGTTTAAGCTTGAAAGACCGTCAAGTTCTACGTAAGCCTGTCTGCCGGACAACACTATTTTTACCCCACCACGACTCTTTACCGCAAGCTTTAATTCGGCTATAAGTATAAGATTTTCAACCTCGAGGGGCACTTTTCCGTAATTTTCAAGCAAAGAGCCCACTATTCTGAGCTTGTCCTCACTGCTCTTAATTTCAGCAATTTGCTTGTAGCAATCCATTCTCGACGAGCCGGAGCCTATATACGTTTCGGGGATATACGCATTCATCTTTATATCCATTTCAACGTCCCTTTCCACTTGCTTTTCACCAAGACTTTCTTTTAAAAGCTTACTGTAAAGCTCGTAACCGATTCTGTCCATATGTCCGTGCTGCTCCTTGCCCAGCACGTTGCCTGCGCCCCTTATTTCCAAGTCGCGCATTGCTATTTTATAACCGCTGCCCATCTCGGTAAACTCCATTAATGCCGAAAGTCTTTTATACGCCGATTCCGAAAGCACCTTATCCCTTTTAAAGGTAAAGTAAGCGTGAGCAAGCCTGTCGCTTCTGCCAACTCTTCCCTTTAGCTGATAAAGGGTTGAAAGACCTAAGAAATCGCTATCTATGACTATCAGTGTGTTTGCTCTTGGCAGGTCAATACCGTTTTCGATTATAGTAGTTGCTATTAAAACGTCATACTCGCCGTCGTAAAACCTCATAACGCTGTCTTCAAGCGTCTTTCTGTCCATCTGTCCGTGCGCGACGACTATCCTTGCTTCGGGCAAAACAGCCTTTACCGTGTCGGCAAATTTATATATAGTTTCTACTCGGTTATAAAGTATAAGCGCTTGCCCCTCTCTTGCAAGCTCTCTTCTCACCGCATCGCGGATAAGAGCCTCGCTTTCCTCTAAAACGTACGTTTGTACGGGTATTCTTACGCTTGGCGGGGTATGAATCGTACTGATATCCCTGATGCCCGAAAGTGACATATGCAGGGTTCTCGGAATTGGCGTTGCGGTCATAGTAAGCGTATCTACGTTTTCTTTTAAAAGCTTTAACTGCTCTTTATGCTCTACACCAAATCTCTGCTCCTCGTCGAGAATCAACAGTCCTAAGTCGTTAAAGACTATGTCTTTACCGAATAGCCTATGAGTACCTATAACAAAGTCTATTTCTCCCCTTTCAAGCCTTTGTATAACGTCCTTTTGCTGAACGGCGGTTCTGAATCTGTTTAAGGATGCTATTCTTATACCAAAGCCCTCAAACCTTTGCTTTGCAGCTCTGTAATGCTGCTCGCAAAGAATAGTGGTAGGACAAACTAACGCAACCTGCTTTCCGTCTAAAACAGCCTTGAACGCAGACCTGAAGGCGACCTCGGTTTTACCAAAGCCAACGTCACCGCACAAAAGCCTGTCCATAACCTTGGGGCTTTCCATATCCGCTTTAATCTCCTTTACAGACTGAAGCTGATCCTCGGTTGCCTCAAACTCAAACGCCCTTTCAAACTCCTCGTTCAGTGCGCTGTCCTCGGAGAATACAAAGCCTTGCTTTTGCTTTCTTGCATTATATAATTTCTTTAAGTCTATAGCCATTGCGGAAATAGACTCTTTTACACGCTGTTTTATTCTTTCAAACTCGTGTCCGCCGATTTTGTTAAGCTTTGGCACGTCGCCACCAACGTACTTTGTAAGCCTATCCATCTGGTCGACGCCCACATAAAGGGTATCTCCGCCAAGATAGCGGACTGCTACGTAGTCCTTGCTACCCTCTTGAGTGGTAATTCTTTCAACGCCTACTACGTGACCTATACCGTGTACCTCGTGCACGGCGTAATCACCTATTTCAGGGGCTTGGAAGAGGTCGCCCCTCTTTCTCTTAAGCCTTTTTTCTTTTTCCTTTTCAATGTAAATATCACCGGTGCCTACGACTACCAATTTTGCCTGATGATATATAAAACCGCTTGGTAAAAAGTAGGTGGTAACGGCGGCAACGCCGGAAGGCAAGTGCGTATCGTCTGCTCTTACAACAGTTACACCGTGCTCATACATTTGCTCGGCAAGATTTTCTGCCCTCTGCGTGTTTCCGCAACAGATTAAAACCCTATATCCGTTATATTTCCACGTTGCAACGTCTTTAAAAAGGTCGGTGGGCTTTGCCGAATATCTGGTAATGGGAGAGCACTTAAACGAGTACGTTCTCAGCGGATTGAAAAAGCTTATTGCAGTCGTGATATTTTGAAATGCAACCCTTCTGAGAGAATTTAAACGGGAAAGCACAGCGTTACTGTCGGAAAGCTGTTTTATTGTAAAATCAAACGCCTTGCCTGCTCTGCTTAGCGTGAGGGTTCTTTCCGTATGCTCCTTTATAACCGCAGAAAGCCCGTCCGCAAGTATTTTACACTCGTCGTAAACAACCGTTGCCCCGTAAGGTATATACTGCGAAAAATCGTCTGTTACAGTGGGTAATATCGGCATTGCAAACTGCAGGCAATCGGCAGTTAAGTTACCGCTGTCAATCTTCTCGTTAAGCTCTTCGGCTATTTTTCTTGCATCACTTCTGACTGCAAGAGTGCTGAATTTGAAAAGCGATTGCTTTATTCTATCCTTTATCCCCTCTGTATCCTGAGGTAAGATAAGGGCGTCGGTCGCTACGATTGCAGTAAGCTCTGTTACACTCTCTTTATTTTCCTTATCGTCGGGAGAATATCTTTTCAGTGTTTCAGCCTCGTCGCCGAAAAAGTCTACCCTATACACCTTATCCTCGTTTATAGGAAAAACCTCGAAAATATCTCCTCTTAGCGCAAACGTACCCTTTTCGTCGGCAAACTCCTGCCTTTTATAGCCCATAAGCACAAGGCTTTGTGATAGGTCTGAAAGATCGTACTCCTCACCCTTTTTTATATTTATATAAGGTATAGCCTTTGGGAACAGCTGGGTTAAGCTCTCTAAGGTTGTTACTATTATCTGCGCACCGCTTTTTATTTTGTAAAGAGCGGAAAGTCGCTGATACAGCCTTTCCTTGTTAAACGCAGCTTTAAACAGAAGAACGTCGTCTTTCGGCGGTAATAAAACCACCTCTTTACCGCTTATACACCTAATTTGCTCGGCAACACGCGCACCGTAAAGCATGTCCTTTGCAATATACACTACAGGTGTGCCAATCATAGATGCCAAGTGACATTTTTCCGCAAAGGTAACGCCAAACACCGCAGAGGGCAACCCACTGCGGACGTCGTTTGCGAGATTTTCGAAATCTACGCCTAAATTGTCAAAAGCTAAATAATTTCTAAGCATATATAAAAATGCGTTACCGTTTGTTCATTATGGCAACGCCACCTTTAGTAGTGTCTGCTACGGTTACTGCGGTTTCACGGCGTTAAACTTACACATCACGTCTTCAATCTTCACGCCGTGAATAAACGCATCCGACGCGTCTACCGCAACTCCTACTGACAGACGGAAGCGAGGCTCATCCTCCTTTCTTATATCGGAAAGCACGTAATCTATAATTTCGTAATCAACCTCGGGCTTAGTGCCTATACGCACCCTTGGAAAATCGGTTGAGCCAAGCCTTTGAACTATGCTTCTCATACCGTTATGCGTACCTGCAGAGCCGTTTGCCCTTATTCTGACATAGCCGATGGCAATATCTAAATCGTCGTAAATAACGAGAATATCTTTAGTTGGGATCTTATAAAAAGCAGAGAGCTCCTGAACGCAATCTCCACTTAAATTCATATAGGTTTGAGGCTTTAAAAATATAACCTTTTCGCCAGAAATATTCTTTTCACCGTAAATACCCTTAAAGCCCTTTTTATTAAAGCTTACCCCATGCTTTTCGGCAAGTAATTCCACTGCCATAAAACCGAGGTTGTGTAAATTTTTTAGGTATTTAAGACCGGGGTTTCCAAGCCCTACGACGAGTTTCATGCTGTTCTCCTTATAAATAACGGGCGACGGTTACCCGCTCGCCCGCATAAACTGTTATATTAGTTTTCGTTGTCGTAAATATCGGACATCTTTCTATCAAAATAGATGTTTTCGATAGCGATTGCAAAAAGCTTAGCAACAGATAAAACCTCAATTTTATCAAGCATCTTCTCTTCGGTCAAAGGAATAGTATCCAAAACGATGAGCTTAGTAATCGGAGAGTTTTTAATTCTCTCGATAGCAGGACCGCTGAGGACGGCGTGCGTACAGCAAGCGTATATTTCGCTTGCACCGTTTGCGTGAAGAGCTTCCGCTCCCTGGCAAATGGTACCTGCAGTATCTATCATATCGTCTACCATAAGACATCTCTTACCCTTTACGTCACCGATAATATTCATAACCTCGACTTGGTTAGCCTTAGGTCTTCTCTTATCAATAATTGCCATAGGGCAGTTAAGCTTAGCGGCAACGTTTCTTGCTCTGGTTACTGAGCCCATATCGGGAGAAACAACCATAAAATCGTCACCGACGATTTTCTTGAAATATCTGTAAAGAAGAGGACCGCCCACCAAATGGTCAACGGGAATATCAAAAAAGCCTTGAATTTGAGCTGCGTGAAGATCCATCGTTAAAATTCTGTCTGCGCCCGCAGAGGTGATTATATCTGCAACGAGCTTTGCAGTAATTGGATCTCTTGCCCTTGACTTTCTGTCCTGTCTTGCATATCCAAAATACGGAACAACAGCAGTGATTCTACCTGCAGATGCTCTTCTTGCAGCGTCAATCATAATTAAAAGCTCCATAAGGTTCTCGTTTACGGGAGCACAGGTAGATTGGATAATGAAAACGTCTCTACCTCTAACTGTTTCACAAAGATGAACGCTGGTTTCTCCGTCACTGAAATGACCAACCTCTACGTTACTCAAAGGAAGCTTGAGCTCCTTTGCAATAGCCTCAGCCAAAGCTCTGTTAGAGTTGCCTGCAAAAAGCTTGATTTCCGTACCGTGTGTAATCATATGTCCTCCGAATGTATTATATTGTTTGGTAATATGCTCTGTGCATACGCATTTATTATTATAAACAATAATAAAAAAATATGCAAGCGTAAATACCCCGTTTTTTATACTAAAAATTTAAAATTTTTATATTTACTCCTTGGGCTTTCGCCTTGCTCTGAAGAATTCCTTTATTATGTCCGAGCACTCAGCCTCTAAAAGCCCGCCTTCAAAATCGGTGACGTGGTTTAATCCGCTTTCAGACAAAATGTTAAACTTGCTTACGACTCCACCGCCTTTTTGCTCGTACGCACCAAACCACACCTTTTTAATTCTTGAGTTGGCAATAGCCCCTGCGCACATAGCGCACGGCTCTAAGGTAACGTACATTTCCATGCCGTCAAGTCGCCAGTCTTTAATTTTTCTGCACGCCTTTTCTATCGCTAAAATTTCAGCGTGAGCAGTTGCAAGCCTTTTAGTCTGGCGCATATTGTACGCCCTTGCAATTATCTTGCCGTCGCAAACTATTACGCAACCGATTGGCACTTCCTCTGCTTTTTCTGCCTTTTTTGCCTCTTTCAGCGCAGATTTCATAAACTTTTCGTTAATATTCATATCTTCCTACTTATGATACTCAGAGCCTGCGTTTATGGCGAACGCCCTATATAGCTGCTCCGTTGCCATAACTCTCATAAGCGTGTGAGGAAAGGTCATATCCGAAAAAGAAATCTTTTCCTTGCAAAGAGCCTTTACCCTTTCGTCTATGCCGTAGCTGCCGCCTATGATAAAGCATATTTCGCCCTCGCCCCTATCGGTAAGGGCTTTTATTTTTTTAGCAAGCTCCTCCGAGCTTAATTTTTTACCCTCTATAGCAAGAGCTATAGGATAGCCTTTTACGGCATTTTCTATCCTCTCTCCCTCTACGGCTAAAATCTTTTTGATATCCGATGCGGAGGGGTTTTTAAAATTTTCTTCCTTTACCTCAATCAGCGAAAAGTCACAATAGCCCTTAAGCCTTTTGCTATACTCCGAAATAGCCTCGGTAAAATATTTTTCTTTGACCTTGCCTACTGCAACGAGCTTGATTTTTATCATAATTTTACCCTAAAAAAGACGATATCCACATAAGCACGCAAATGACAATACCTGCCAATGCACACAAGAAAAAGCCCTTTAAATTACCCTTTTCCGCCTTGCCGTTATCCTTGCCGATAATAAGAAAAGCAGTAGTGGCTACAGCGCAAATTATTGCGGGAATAATAATAGCGAGCATCCAACCGCCCTGTACCGCAAAGAGAGTAGGACAAAAATACTCAATGGTAACTATTGCAAAATTGTTTAAAAAATGCGCTATCACGGTGGGGACTGTCGACCCGCTTCTGATTGCTATAAGCGAGAATATAAATCCTACTGCAAACTGATACGGCGTTTGCATTGGACTCATATGAAATAGCGAAAACAGTAAACCTCCTATCACGGCGTTTAGTATAACACTTCCGCTTTTTATCCCCCTGAGCACTATTCCCCTCATTGCAATTTCTTCGGCTAAAGCCGGCAAAATACAAACAGTTAAAACAACTGACAGATAGTTTATCGCCGAAAACTCAGGAAGGGTTATAGGGGTTGCATCGTAGCCGAGCTTTTCAGACAAAAAGTCCACGAAAGCCGTATTTACGTTGCCTAAACCGAAAAATACGGATACGAAAGCCACTAAGGCTATAACGTAGTATTTAACGTCCGTTTTGGCAAAGCCGCAAACCTTTATAACCGACTCACCCTTTAAATAGACGAAGAACAGGGTTGCGCAAATTATTGCAACCGGACTTACCGCAAACGATAGCAGAGCGTATAAATCGGATGTGGCCGGCATTGACGCCGTCACGAGTGAAAACAGCACGCTGAACGCCAAAATAAAAATTATTACAAATGAAAAGTACAGCCCCGAAAAGCTCTCGTCGTCTTTAATCAAAGATTCATTTAACATCATACTACTCCGAGCGAAGGGCTTTTACAGGGTCCTTCTTGCTCGCGAGAAGAGAGGGTATAAAACCTGCCATAACCGTGAGCAACGAGGAGCCCAAAACGATGGCGATATAGTTCCACCATCTTAAGAAAACAAAGCCCGTTACACCGGTCAAATTACCCATTACCGTGTTGAGCGGAATTGCAATAAGCATTGTGAGCAAAAGACCGCAAATACCGGCTACAAGACCTATGACGCCTGTTTCGGTGACGAACAGCCTTACTACGTCCTTTTTCCTTGCTCCTACAGAACGCAATACGCCTATTTCCTTTGTTCTCTCAATAACCGAAACGTAGGTAATAATACCTATCATTATTGAAGAAACTATAAGCGAAATCGACGTTAAAGCAAGCAAAATTGCGCTGACACTGCCGACTACTATTCTGACCACGTCTATAATAGCACCGACATTATCGGTATAGGTAATATCAGGGTTATCGCCGTTAGTTTCGTTATAAGCATCGAGATACTCAATCAGATAGTCCTTATCCTCAATCGTGTTGGGATAAAATTTAATCTTTGTGGGAAGCTCCGCATATCCGAGGTCGGAAAGAATATTGTTTAATCTTATTTTATCACCCGTAGCAATAACGCTTCTGTCTAAAACGCTGACCGAGGTATCGTTAAACTGAGCCTGAACGATTGCAGAGCTGTATGAGTTTTCTATCACCAACTCATTAAGCGACGGCAAATAAGCGATAGGTGAAGTAAACATTCCGTATTGCGTGTCGTCGTTAAGCTTGATTATACCTACTATTTTAAGCGTTTTTGAGCCCCCGTCCGTTTCGGGAACGACGTCAAAGCAGTTTACCTTAACGCCGAGCTCGTTTATAAGCTTTATAAATTCGTTTTTATTAAGCTCGCCCTCTATTGTAGAAAGAAGGGTTTCGCTCCTGTAATATTTGTGAATGTGTTTTGCGAGCGATATTGTTTTATCTGCATAAAACCCGCCGTCACGCTCAACGTAGTAATCGTCGTTTAATACTAAATGATACTCGTTCAGCTCGGGAGTGTTTAAAATCTCCTCGTAGGTATAGTGAGTTTTCTCCTCGTCGATCGCATACACGTCTAAAAGATAGGTCGCAAGCACTGTGTCGGCAACGGCAGAATTTTTGTCTACCACCAAAAGCAATTCCTCCGGATTTTCGGGATATTTGCCCGCCACCAAATGATACTGGTCCTCTAAAATACTTCTGTCGGGTGGTAAGCACGCCCACTTTTTTGCATCGTCTAAAACGCTTACCTCCTTTAAAATTTCCGTATTAGAGTAAATCGGCAGTCTTACGTTTTTATAAACCCTCTTGCTGACGTTTTTAACAGCGTCGTATCTAACCCTGTTGCTGTCAAGACCCTTTAAATAGTCGACAAAATGGGTTGAAATCTCGTTGGTTATATTTTGAGGCTGCATATTTTTAAGGGCGTGGTTTATCAAAACACTCTCTATCGGTCCCTTTTCCTCATCTCCCTTGGCCGTTGAGTTTATGTATCCCAAAATCTCGTCTATCTGATAATTATAATCACTCGTGCTTACAGTTATGGGCACGCTTGACATGGTGTCCTTTTGCACTTTATCTATAAAGGCGTTTAATCCGTTGTGGCAGGCAAGAACCAGGGCTATACCTATTATTGCTATTGATGATGCAACCGAGGTAAGTGCAGTACGTATCTTTTTGCCCGCCAGATTCTTTATACTGAGCTTTGCAGCCAAGGTATAAGGCATATGCGACTGCTTTTTCTTCTTTTCTTCTTGCTTTTTTTCCGTGTCAGTAGCCTTGAACGGCTTATCGTCTGTTACGACTAAGCCATCCTTCATTCTTATGGTACGGGTTGCGTATTCGCTTGCAAGCTCCGCATTGTGGGTAACCATTACGACTAACCTGTCTTTGGAAATCTCCTTGAGCAGATCCATTATTTTAACGCTGTTTTCACTGTCAAGCGCACCGGTCGGCTCGTCGGCGAGAATCATTTTAGGATTGTTAACCAATGCTCTTGCTATTGCGACCCTTTGCATTTCACCGCCCGAAAGCTGGCGCGGAGTTTTTCTTAAATGCTCCGAAAGCCCTACGTCTACGAGGGCTTGAATTGCTCTTTTTCTCCTTTCCTCTCTACCGATTCCGCTTATAACGAGAGCTGTTTCTACGTTTTCCAAAACCGTTTGATGAGATATGAGATTATAGCTTTGGAATACAAATCCGACCTTACGGCTCCTGTAGGTATCCCAATCGACGTCAGTAAAATGTTTAGTTGACTTTCCGTCTATAATCAAATCGCCGGACGTATATCTGTCAAGACCGCCTATTATGTTTAACAAGGTCGTCTTTCCGCATCCCGACGGACCTAAAACACAAACAAACTCGGAATCGCGCATATCTAAGGTAACACCCTTCAACGCATGCACCTTTCTCTCGTCCGTATTATACGTCTTTTTTATACCCTTGAGTTGAATCATTTTTCTTCTCCGCAATGCTTTTTATATTTGGTGTAAAACTCTATAGCTTCGTCTGCGAGAGGCTCTCTTTCAGCTAACACACAGTCCTCTAAATAGGTGTTGAAAAAAGCAACCTCGTCACCGCAAATAACCGCAACTTCTTCTTTTTTAGCCTTTTTAACGAGTAACGTATCGGCAGGCTTTAACACCATTTCCACGATTAAATCGCTGTTTTTTATTACGTTGTCGCTGGCAAGCGACTGACCTGCAAAATAGCCTGAGCCAACGGGCGTAGCGTTTATTACAACGTCGTACTTCATATCCTCGTCTAAGCTGTCCCTAACGGTTATTCCGCCCACCTTACGCTTAAGCTCGTTTACAGTCTTAAGCGTTTTATTGTACACGGTTACAGTTGCCTTTTCCTCTACCAAAGATAAAACTATGCTCTTTGCCACTGTTCCGCAGCCCAGAACGAGAACTCTTTTGCCGACTATGTCTATGCTTCTGTTTTTAAGCGCAAGCACCAAGCCTCTGCCCACCGTCGTAAAGCCTTCGCCTCGCTTAACTACGTTTACACCCTTTACAACCTTTGCTCTCTTTTCGGTTTTTGCAAGCCTTCTTGCAACCTCGCTGTTATACGGAGAGCCTACCGTAAAGCCGTCGAAATCTCTTGCCTCGGCAAGGCTTTTTTTACAACCGCCTTCTTCTACGTTTAAGTCTGAGTAGGTGTAATTTCTGACTCGCATTCTGTTTAAGATAAACGAGTGGTATGAGTTCACCAAATCGTTTGATACGCCTGCACTGATATTTACAAAGGAATTTTTTCTAAGACTTTCAAAAAATCCCGGGAAAGCCGAATTTACGCAAGCGTCGTCGTCGGTTTCACCGCCGTTTACACTTGCAGAAAGAGCAATTGTTGCGCTCATTGCCAATCTCGCGTCACCGTAGGTAGTGACATCACCGCCTACGTATCTTTCAACGCCCTTTATAACAAGACCGCCGTCAAAGCGTTTACACTGACCGCCGATAGCGTTTATCATATCGCAAATATGCTGGGTTGTATCTACATCCTTATACTGAATTTCACCCAGATTGCTCATTATACTCTCGCCCTCCGCAACGCCCATAAGCACTGCTAAAATCGGCAATTCGTCACTTATTGCAAAAGCCTCGTCACCCGTAACGTGAGTGGCCTTTAATTTGCTTTTATAAGCTGTTACGTCTGCAATAGGCTCACCGCATAAAATTCTTCTGTTTTTAATCTCAATCCTCGCGCCCATTCTTTTTAAAATTTCCAGCGCGTAGATTCTGGTGGGGTTTATGCCAATATTTCTGCAGGTAGTCCTTCCGCACAGCAGTCCTAACGCAATAAAGTTCATTGCTATTGAAAAATCACCGCAAACGAAAATTCTCTTACCCTTTATTTCGCTTTCGCTTAGCGTTATGATATGCGAATCGTTATCCCTGTCAATATTTGCGCCCATTTCCTTGAGGAGAATTTCCATATGGTTTCTCGTTGGAATTTCCTCTTTGATAGTTGCCTTTACACCGCTTAAAAGCGCGCATATCATAATAGACGACTTAATTTGCGAGCTTGCGGTATGCAAGGGATAATCTATAGGTCTGAGCTTTGCTCCGTTTACGTAAACGGGCGGTAGCCCTCCCTTTTGCAACGCAACCGTAGCTCCCATTTTTTGAAGAGGCTCCTGAAGTGAACGCATGGGTCTTTGCTTGAGCTCGCTGTTGCCCGTCAAAATAGCGGATATGTTAGAGCCTGCAGCTACGCCACAGGTAAATCTCAAAGCAGTACCGCTGTTTCCGCAGTCCAATTTAAGTCCGCTCTTTAGCTTTTTAGCACTTTTAATTTCTAAAATTCTGCCCTTTAGCTTTATTTTTGCGCCAAGCCTTCGCATACAGTTAGCGATAGTTAAAGTATCCTCACACATAAGTGGGTTCACCACGTATGTCTTTCCCTTTGCAATACTGCCTAAAACTATTGCCCTGCTCGTTATTGATTTGTCCGACGGTACGGAGTAAACTCCGTAAAGATTTTCTTTTGAGTGTATTTTCATAGCAAATTAACCCTTGCGTTTATTTGATATAATCTCTTTTATTTCTTGCATTTTTTCTTTTGCCGCACTGTAACCTATTTCATACATCTCGTCAAAACCTCTGAGCGCCGATGATGAAAACCCCTCAAGATTAGGCTCTAAAACGAAATCCGAATGCTCGTAGCACTTGCTTGCCCGGTCGCTCAACGGAACGTTATTATCCGGGCAAAACTCGTCGAGAGCCCTTTTTATGGCCTGGTTAGTATCTCTGCCCTTGCCGAGATTGATTGCAATTACACAGTCTGCGCCCATTTCCTTTACAACGTCCGACGGCACGTAATTTAAAAAGGCTCCGTCAACCAATCTCTTCCCTTGGACTCTTATGGGTGGAAATGGAGGAACTGCAGAAGATGCCGATAGAGCAACAGCCAAATCACCGCTGTCGATAACAACCTCTTTACCCTCATCCATATCTACCGCAACCGCCTTGAACGGCTTTTTTAAGTCGCTGAAGTGCGCTCCGCCCGTGAACTTGTTTATAATATCTGTAAGGCTTACCGTCCCCAAAGCAAACATCAGCACAGTCTGAACATCACCAACGACGGTTTCTCTGAGCAACGAGCGCATGTCGTCTGACGAATAGCCCTTTGCATACAGAGCGCCCACTATACTGCCGATGCTGGTTCCCGCAATTATATCAAAGGCTATCCCTTCTTCTTCAAATGCCTTTAACGCGCCGAGATGAGCTAAGCCCTTTGCTCCGCCGCTTCCCAACGCAAGACCTATTTTAAATGAATTTCTATCGTTTTTCATAGTTAAAGTTTTTGCAATATTAAAATTTTTATAAAATTTTAGATAGTTCGCATACAAAATCGACGTATTGCTTTGATGCGTGCGTTACCATTTTTCTGAATTCCTCTGCACCGCCCTTGCCGTCTGATACCGCCTTTACTATCAGACACGGAATACCCATATTAAGACATGCAAGCAATACGCCTGCGCTTTCCATTTCACAAACGGATGCTCCAAACGTTTTTGCAAGATGCTCTTTTATTTTTTCGTCGGCTACAAACTTATCGGCTGACGCGCAAATTACAGACTGAATATCCGGACTTATTCTTTTTGCAAGCTCTAAAAGAGCCTTGTCCGGGCGAAGTGTCACCTCGGGATATTGCAAATACCTTCCAACCTCACAGCCGTCGATGGGTCCGGTATCGAAATCGTAGTGGATAACCCCCTCTACAAGAGCAACCTCACCGACCCTTAAAGTTTCGGTTAAAGACCCGCACACGCCAAAGTTGATTATAACCTCAACACTGTACACGCTGATGAGCATTTGCGTTGCTGCGGAAGCAAATATTTCGCCTACGCCCGAGCGTACGCAGTAAACCCCGTTTTCACCGAGGTTAAACTTCATTATATCAAAACCGCCGTATTTTATATGCTCTACACTTAAGTTATTAGCCGATAAAAAGCTCTCGACCTCACTTTGCATAGCTACTACCATTCCGATTTTTTTCATATTTAAGTAACCTTTTTCTTTAGTTTTTTATATGGTGTAATATGACTAAAAAGCCAACCGTATTGATTCCCTCTCAAAAAGCACCGCAAAATTACGTTTCCGCAATCAAATCCGTAGGGCTTGACTGCGACCTGCGTTTTTCAACAAAGGACCTGTCTGCTTATTCCGGTCTTTTGCTGACGGGCGGCGGTGACGTTCTCTCAAATTTTTACAACGGAAGCTGCAGCTGCCGTAAGATAAACGTTATAAGGGACGTAACCGAATTTAAGCTGTTAGACTATTTCCTGACTAACGGCATACCCGTTTTGGGCGTTTGCAGAGGCATGCAGATAATAAACGTTTTTTTAGGCGGAAGCCTGAAGAACGTGCCCCATCATCAATCGGAAAACGGAGAAGACGTTTATCATAGCATATTTTCCGAAAGCTCCGTTTTTAACACCCTTGACAAAGTAAACTCTAACCACAGACAGTGCGTTGACAAGCTTTGCCCCAATGCTCGCGACCTGCTGTTTGCAAGCGACGGAATTATAGAGGGCTTCACGCTGGATAACGTAATTGCCGTGCAATTCCATCCCGAAAGAATGAGCCCTAAGGCAATAAAAGCCGTATACGGAGAATTCTCCAAGCTCGTATACTCTTATTTTGAAAGGTCCTTGTAAATTTCCACAAGGTAATCTTGATCTTTTGCAAGCCCTTCGCGTCGGCAATCTGCCCTTTCTATCTGCTCCTTCGTCAACAAAAGCTCGTCCTTTTCAGTATACGAATTAATCAAATCGACTACGTAACCGCGTCTTTCTAAAGCGTCACAGCCCTTTAGCCTGATAACCGACGTTGCGGTCGACACCAACTCCTCAAGCATTTTTTCTTCAGTTGCCGTTTTGAACGTTGCAATTACCGTAAGACTCTTATTCTCGCCGAAGTTACCGCCTATACTGAAAATTTCTCTTGCATATCCGTTTTTAGTTAAATTAGTCCTTATAAAACCGCTGTGCCTTTTATCAACACTTAAATACTCTTCGTAAACGTTAGCCAAATAGGACAGGCTGTCTATTACTATCACAACGTCATTGCCGAGCGCAGTCAATATCTTTGCCCTCTCGACAACTACGTTTACAGACCTTAAAATCTCCTCGGTATCAGCCCCTATAGGCAAATTCATCACCTCACGGCCCTCTTTTGGACTTAAGCCGTTTAACGCCTCGGGCTTTACTCCTACCGTAATAAAAAACACGTGAAGATTAGTATCTCTTAAGGATGAAGCTATTCCGTTTACAAAATCCGTTGCAAATTTACCTGAGCAATCCTCTATTATACACCTTTGACCTTTTCCGATGGGACAAAACTCGTCTACCGCGCGAATATTTGCAATTTTGCTGTCTAACGACAGCTTCTCTGTCGGATACTGACTGCTTAAAGACAAAAAATCGAACGGCATTCTTCCCACCGGGTCCTTGCCGTTTATAAAATGAACCGACTGTAAGGTCGCCAATTTATTACCTTCTTCATAGCCGATTTCTCCGTCCACCTCGTCGCCGCTGCACATTGAGTATCTGCTTACCAGTATTCTTGGAATAAAGCAGTCTGTAAAGGTACCGCTCCCCCTTTTTACCTTTAAGTTTGCATATCCCTCGTCGCAAAGCTCGACAAGTCCCCTTACTCTCTCTTTTCCCACAGCCTCGTCTGCTAAGCTTACAGTTGCATCTATAGGTGTTATAAATCTACCCAACGGTTTTCTGCCTTTCGTGCTGCGAGATGGGGCTTTGCCACCCGCCTGAATACTGAGTATCTGGTCTATAAGCTCGCTTTTATTGCACACACCGGGCACGCCGTTAAACTCCGTTCGTAAAACCACCCTTAGTGTGTGTACACTCATTTGCATCAATTTTTCTTCGGTATATACGCTCATACGCCCCTCTTAAAACTTGTCCGTATTAAAAATTAACACGCAGCTTTCTTCGCTGCTTAAATAGCAGTCAATCTCTGCAGAAGAATCCACCCTCTCTACCCCTGCCATGCGCTTTGCAAAGACGCTTACGTCACTTACGTCAACTTGACTGCGCGGAGTGCTGTAGTGCATTGGCACGGTTATTTTTGCCGAGATTGCATTTGCGTATTTTACAGCCTCTCTTCCGTCGATAGTATAAGTACCCCCTACGGGGATAAACAAAACGTCGACCTCGCCAATCTCATCTACCAAATCCTGCGAAAAAAATTCACCGAGATCACCCAGATGGCAAAAGGTAATTCCATCTATTTTAAATTTGAAAACGGTGTTTTTCCCTCTTAAAGAGCCTAAATTTCCGTCGTGATAGGTATCTATTGCCAAAAACTCGGGATGAGATGCAGTTATAATCTCACCTGCGTCTACTCCCTCAACGTTGCAATGGTCGAAATGAAGGTGCGAAACCGTGCAGTAATCTGCCTTAACACGCTCTAAGTCGTAGCCTATATCTTTATGTGGGTCAGTTACGACTGACCTTTGTCTGCCCTCAATCAAAAAACACGCGTGTCCAAGATAGGTTATCCTCATTTATTTGCCCTCACCTTTATGTTGAATTCGTTTTCACTCTCCTCGCCCATAAGTGACGATTTATATTTTGCGTTTATAATTAAGATTCCGTCATTTTCCTCCACGGTCAGATTGCGCGTAAACGCCTCTACCGGGATTTTTCCGTAAGGAGTTAAATATTCACCAACGTACGAATGCCCGTTTTTAAACTCTAAAAAGTTTGAAAACTGACCTGTTCTTCTTACCGTCACGAAATCGTTACCGACAATGCATACCTCGGTTTTGGTAAGCCCGTTATCGTCTACCTCGTCATAATAAAGAGTTTTGCTTCCCTCTTCGACCTTCATGCTTGCTTTATACAGTTTTTTATATTCGACTCCACCTGCAACAGAGCGAAAAAACACTTTCACGCTTAACATACTCTAATATTATATTATAATATTATCTTTTTGTAAAGTTTTTTGACGGAGTAATTTTTAATTTTGTAAAAAATAAACGCCGATAAAAGCATTTTGCCTTACCGACGCATTTTTAATTTGGAAATATATTAGTACCGCGTTACCCATGTGTTAATATCTTGGGGCAACGCCGGTATATTTTTGAATAATTCTGCAAGCAGTTTTTATTCCGTCAACCGAAGCGCTCATAATTCCGCCCGCATAACCGCACCCCTCACCTGCAGGATACACGTTAGATGCAGTAGGCGACGTGCCGTCCTCTCCTCTCAGTATTCTGACCGGGCTGGAGGACCTCGTTTCAACGCCCGTTAAAACACCGTCTGCCGACGAAAAGCACTTGAGCCGTTTTCCCATATCGTATATGCCTATTTTAAGACTGTCAGAAATAAATTTTGGAAGTATTTTATTAAGGTCGAAAGACTCATATCCCACGCTATAGGTCGGTTTTACCCTATTAAACGGTGAAACAACCTCTGCATTGCAAAAATCCTTAAAGGTTTGTACCGGAGCATTATAATTGCTACCCACACTGCTAAATGCCAGCCTTTCCAGGTCGCGCTGAAGCTCAACTCCTCCTAAAATTCCCTCTTTAAAATCGTCCGGGTACACCTCGCACAAAACGGCGCTGTTAGAGTTTTCGCCGTCGCGGAGATAATTGCTCATTCCGTTAGTTACCACTCCCCCATCCTCTGAGGCGGAAGGAACGACAAAGCCACCCGGGCACATACAGAAGGTAAATACACCTCGCCCTGCTTTTTTACTGGAAAGAGAATAATCTGCCGACGGTAACACTCTTGCAAATTTTTCACCGTACTGACAAACGTTTACGTCGTGGCGAAGATGCTCTATTCTGACGCCCATCGCAAACGCTTTTCTCTCCATAGCAAAATTTTTTTCCCTGAGCTTGTAAAATGTATCTCTCGCGCTGTGTCCTATTGCAATCACAACGTCGTCTACCTCTACGTTTTCCCCGTTGACTCTTAGGGCAACCGCTCTTCCGCCGGAAAGCACCACGTCCTCTACCTTTGAATTAAACCTGATCTCTCCGCCAAGTCTGACAATCTCTCTTCTCATTGCCGAAACGACTCTCGGAAGATTGTCACTGCCTATGTGAGGCTTAGCCAAATATTCAATATCCGCGGGCGCGCCAAAGCTTACGAAATCCTTTAAAACTGTTTTTATGTACGGGCTTGAAACACCGGTATTTAACTTGCCGTCAGAAAACGTTCCCGCTCCGCCTTCACCAAACTGAACGTTTGAATTTTCGTCCAAAACACGCTCGTTAATCAGCTTATTGACAGACTTCTGTCTTTCTTCAACGCTTTTACCCCGTTCAAACACTATCGGCTTAAGCCCTGCTCTTGCAAGATAAAGCGCGCAGAAAATACCGCAAGGTCCAAAGCCTATTATACCTATTTTTTTAGGCTTGTCGGCAACCGGCAAAACAAGCTTTATATCCTCTGCAGGGCTATCGGAAATCTCTACCGAATACACGAATTTTATATCGCTTTTATCCCTTGCATCAAGAGATTTTTTAAGCACCCTATAGCTTTTTACCGAATGCTTTTTTAACCCACTCCTTTTAAGAGCAGCGGCAAACACCTCTTCCTCGCTTTTACCTACGGGAAGCTTAATATTATCTATTTTCATTTTTCAGCACCCCGTCACACGCCAAAGACGCGCTTGAATAAGCCCATTGCAAATTGTAGCCACCGCAATCGCCGTCTACGTCAAGCATCTCGCCTACGATATAAATACCCTTGTGTTTTTTGCTCTCCATAGTCGTTGGATCAACCTCGCTAAACGGAATACCGCCCTTAGTAACCTGAGCATAGTCAAACCCAAGCGTGCCTACGACGTCTAAGCTGAAATTTTTAACTGCGTGAGCTATCACTTTCGCTCCACGCGAGTCGGCGTTTACTTGACCGCATGTTTTCATAACAGCCTTTCCTATCAGCTTGTTTATCACACCGGTCAAAGCGTCATCGACGCCCAGATACGGCGTGCTTTTGAATTTTTCTCTTAAAAACTCTTCTACCTCTACCTCCGACTTATCGGGTAAAAATGAGAGTACGATTTTACATTTTTTATTTTGAGGAATATAAGCCGAAAGATAAAAAATTGCATTTCCGCTTACTCCGTAATCGGTAAATAGCACGTCGCCCGAAAAGCTTTTAACCGTTTCTCCGTCGACGCATAGGGATGCGATCGCTTGACTTTTCAAGCCCTTTAGACCTCTTATTTTTGAAATGTCTGTTTTAACTTGAACCAGAGAGGGATACACCGGCGTTAGCCCGTGCCCCAAATTCTGTAAAAGTGAATATGCCGTACCGTCCGTACCGTATTGCTTACCTGCTTTGCCTCCGCAAGCAAAAATCACTTGCTCAGCTAAAAAATTCTCTCCGCCTGCAGTAATTTTATAAAGATTACCGCTTGACGTAACAGCCTCAACCCTGCAGCCAACCTTAACAACAGTTTTAAGATAATCCAGCTTAAGCCTTAGCATATCAAGCACGGAATTTGCCTGAAAGGATGACGGATAAATTCTTCCGTCCTCCACCGAAGAGTCTACACCAAGACCCTTAAAGTAGTTAATAATCGACTTATTGCCATACTTTTTAATAGCAAATCCTACGTCTGCGCCTTTTATGGAGTGGTACTTTTCGGTTGACATTTCACTGTTTGAAATGTTGCCCCGTCCGTTGCCGGTAGCAAGAATTTTTTTGCCTACCCTATCGTTTTTTTCCAAAACCAAAACACTGCTTCCGCCAAATACCGAAGCCAGCTTTTCTGCGGAAATGAGCCCTGAAAAGCCTCCGCCTATTATTGCCACTTTAAAAACGTTTGACATAATTACCTCTGTTAGCTAAGCACTGCGTATCGCCTTGATTTTCAACGCCTGAATTAATTGTATCACAATTTAGCAAAAAAGCAAATTAAATTTGACAAATAACACGCATAATTACCGTTTTCGGTTGACTTTGTACTGTTTTTATTATAAAATTATTATAATAAACTTGAGTTACGGAGGTCTTACCATGCGTTTACTGAATTTATTAGCTAATCAGACAGGTGGTGACTTTTTAAATGATATTATCGGCTTTTTAGAATCACATCTCGGCTCTAAATTGATGGCTTGGGTAACGGTAGGCATTATAATCGCACTCGCTTTTGCCCTTGTAATCTGTACGCTTATTGCAATTTTCAGCCCATCTAAACGCAAACTTAAAAAGCTTAAGAAAACCCTTAAGGTTCAAGAGGAATACGACCTTACGCGCCAGCGCATATTTGAGCTTTCGGAGGAAATAGGCACCGTAAGCTTAGAGATGAGAATAATCAAAAAACAATGTGAAGATGACGTATTTAACTTGAGTGAACTTGAAAAAAGCGCGTTTCATCAGGATATTCTCTACATAGAAAACGTAAAACATCAGATGGGCGATATCGCCGAAAAGCAAGCTATCTTAAACGAGGTTTTAAAAGAGCATCAAAAGGGTCTTATGACTGCCGTTAAAAAGGAGAAGGCTGAAAGCGCTAAGCTTTTGATGAACGAGCTTGCAATTGAGCAAAGAAAATACCACAACGAAATCTATTGGAAAAACGTAGATATTGAAAAGAGAAAGGCACAGCTTCTTTTAGACATAGAAAATTTGAATTTTGCATGTAATGAAAAGCAAAAGGAGCTTTCCAACAAATTGCATCTTCTTGAAAATGAAAAGGCCCATCTTGAGGCAAAGCTTGCAAAGATGGATAAAAAGGGCAGACACAAGCTCACGCTTGCAGATGCGCGCGCGATGACTGACGAATTTGCAAAGCGTAAAAGACTTGCAGACAAGCTCATTGAGGATCAAGCCTTAGAAGAGCTTAAAATTGCCAAAGCCGAATATGAGGAGGCTTACAGACAACGTGTTTTAGCAGAAAAAAACAAAAACCTTGCCGTAGAAAACGTTAAGGCAATGCAAAAGGATTTATCAAAAACCAAGTCAAACAGGCCTGTAAAATATACTCAGCTTACTGAGGCATCTGCAGTCGTTTCAGGTGACAAGCCCGACGACGTAAATATTATTATCGCAGATATAAACAGCGAAGCTGTTTTTACTCCCGTAATCGTTGAGGAAGCCTTGGTAACAGACGATACTCAGCATTCATACGAGGAGCCTACTCTTGAAGTTGTTGACATTGCAGACATTCCCGAAGAGGACGTGGTCTTCATCTTGGCAGAGTTGGACTTCCCTGCTGACGAGGATGAAGAGGATATCAAATTGGACGAGGCTGCTGTCAGCGAGGACCTAACCGACGGAAGCAGTGCTGTTTTACTTGAAAAAGCGCAGGAGCCGGATTGCGAGCCAATAATAGAAATTAAAGTCGAGAGCGACACCTCTAATGACAAACCACTCGGCGAGCAAAAGAAAAAATCTTTCTTGGATAAGGAGGAAGAAGTTTCCGAGCCCGAAAAAAAATCTTTCTTGGATAAAGCAGAGCTGAAAACCGAAAATTTAAGCTTCACCGAAGAAACATCAACGGATAGTGACGAGCAAAAAACAGGTTCAGCCCTCAGTCAAACGGATTTAGCAAAAGCTGAGGACGTGGTTAGTCCAAAACAAAGTGCGGAAATAATTGAAAAAGCACGCACCTATCCCGCATATAAAGATTACAACGACGGAATACCCGCAACACCGCTCCATAAGAAAACAAAGTTTTCCAAGCCTGTTACAAAGCTTGTTAAAAAGGCAAAGTCTACGGACGAAGCACCGTCTTTCAGTATCAATTTGCAACAGACGGAGCAAAGGGTTGCCTACTGCGGAAAATGGAAAATTGAAGAGGACAACGGCAAATTTTATGCAAAGCTGTTTGCTTCAAACGGAGGACTGCTCCTTACCACACCGCACTACACCGCTGTAAACGGAGTTAAAGCTTGCATTGAAAACGTTAAAGAAAGCCTTATGGCAGACAACGTTACTATTACTACCGATAAAGAAGGAAAGTTCTTCTTTAAGGTACTTTCTACCTCAAAAAGAACTATTCTTCAAAGCTCAAAGCACACCTCTAAATACCAATGTGAAAAGTCATTGGCATCTGCAAAAAGATTTGCAAAAACTGCAGTTACCGTGTAAACATTTGAGGAATTGAGTATTCAATTCCTCTTTTTATATTAAAAGCCACAAGACTAAGGGAGGATTTATGGCAACCAAAGAAAAATTGACAATCGACCAAAAGCTTAAGCAAAAGCAGATAAAAAAACCGCCTTACGTTATATACAACGTTCTGGGCAGAATTTGGAAAATGCTGTTCTTTAAAAAATACGGCATGCACGTCACCTATAAAGACGACGTCCGCAAGGAAAAACGTCCGCATATCATGATAAGCAACCATACCTCACGTATGGATTACATCTTTACGGGTACGCCCATTTTACCAAACACCTACAATTTCGTTGCGGGCTATAACGAGTTTTTCCGCTCGCACTTAAAGGGAGTCTTCTCACTTTTGCAAATTATCCCAAAAAAGAATTTTACACCCGACTTCTACACAATAAAAGAGGTTTCGAGAATCATTAAAAACGGCGGTAACGTTGCAATATACCCCGAGGGCATGAACTCGATTTCGGGCGCCAACCAACCCGTAGCAATAGGCACAGGTAAGTTTTTAAAGCACTTTAAGGTACCCGTTTACTACTCTTATATTCAAGGCGGTCACCTCACCTGCCCCAAATACACCTTAGACGAAAAACCGGGAAGAGTTGACGTTACCATAGGTAAAATGTTTGAGGTAGAGGACCTTGAAAGGCTTTCCGCAGAACAAATTGAGGATATTTTAAACGATAAGCTTTATCAAGACGATTATAAGTGGAATAAAATTCATAAATACAAATACAAAACAAACGGCAAGGCAGCAGATGGCTTACACACCCTTTTGTTCTGGTGCCCTAAGTGCGGCAAACAGCTTACCATGACAAGTGAGGGCAACGTTATAAAATGCACATCTTGCGGAAACGGCGCGACGGTAGACGAAACGTACGCTATGACACCGCTAAACAGCGACTGCGTAATACCCGAAACACAAACAACCTGGTTTAATATGCAACGTGACGTTATTAAAAAAGAGGTTTCAGATCCCAACTTCTCTTATACTATTGACGTCAAGCTGGGCGAATTGCCCGACTATGAGCCGTTAAAGGACCAAAAAACCTCTGAAATTGTCGGCGAAGGTAAGCTTACAGTAGACCTTAGCGGTATGACCTACGACGGCACGAGAAACGGAGAGCATTATACCTTCCACTTAAATTCAAGCGAAGTTCCAACAATGGGCATGTGCACGGATATCTCAAGGTTTTACACCTTTGTAAACGGCAAATTTACAGAATTTTACCCAACCACACCCTGCACAGAAAAATTCTTCTTGTCGGTTGAAGAAGTACACAGAGCAAACGGCGGAAAGTGGCAGGATTTTAAATTTAACAAGGAAAACAAACAGTAAAACCCACGTATAAGTCGATTTTCGGTCATTTAGGTGCTTTATATGAGAAAATTTTTAGTTGAAATTCAATATAACGGCAAAAGCTACTCCGGATTTCAAAACGTATCAAACGGCGTAACTGTCGAGAGTAAATTATTAGGCGCAATAGAAAAGGTATTTGAACAAAAAACTAAAATGGTAGGATGTAGCCGTACTGATGCAGGCGTTTCTGCAGAGAGCTATTTCTTTGATTTTGCAGTGGACACCAAGCTTCCTGTCGGTAGAGTTCCGTTTAAACTCAACAGATACCTTCCAAAAGATATTCAGGCTATTGGCGTAAGGGAGGTTGAGCTTGGCTTTAACGCAAGGCATAACGCAATAAGCAAGACATACGAGTACTCCTTTTACCTTTCAGAACATTTGCTTCCTCTTATTAACTCCAAAAGCTATAGGCTTACCCCAAGCATCGACATCAATGCAATGCAAATGGCGTGCGACTTGATTATAGGCAAGCACAATTTTATTGCTTTTAAAACTCCCGACAAAAACGACCTTTCGACAGTAAGAACGGTATTTAGCGCAAAAATTATCAGCGAGGAAAAACGCCTGACTTTTAGAATTTGCGGTGACGGATTTTTATATAATATGGTTCGAATTTTAGCAGGCACGCTTGTTCAAATTGGCGAGGGAAAAATGTCACTTAATGAGCTCGAGCTACTACTTAGCGGTAATAAGCTAAGAGGTGATAACCCTGCACTTACCTTACCGCCAAACGCACTGCTGCTAAAATCGGTACAATATAAGCAATAAAGCTTTAAGTATAAGCGCACCCATCTGCTCAGCAGTTGGGTGCGCTTTATTATAGTTTGTTAAATAAAAAACTGTCAAACAAACCGGTTTAACAGCTTTTTATTTAACATATCACTCTATAAGTTGATTATCAATCACTTTTTATAAATTTGAGAAGTCTTGCAAAATGCTCGTCCGCCTCTTCGTCATTAGAGTTTTTATGTATAAACAATTCTCCTTTATCTAAATCGGGAGGATTAAAGTTTACGTCTTTAATATACTCGTCCCAATGCTCTATTTTCCATTTATCTCTGTCAGAATTTCTTTTAAGCATACGGAATTTGCACAGCTCGGGCGTTGCGGATATCCAAATTACAAGTAGCTTCGCGCCAACCTTTGAAAGGCGAGATTTAAAACCTTCTATAAACCCTTTGTCCCTCACCTCTTTTCTGAACGGTGCGTTGATAATTACAGTTTCGGCATATCTTATAGCTTCCATACCGAGGTCTATTATAACGTCGTACTCGTAATCGCGAATGTGCTTTTGAAAAAACTCCGAGCTACGGTTATAAGGCTCACCCGCAACCTTAAATATCTGCTTTGAAAGAGGAATCAAGGTGTCCTTATCAAGGTATACTGAATTTTCAAGTTCGGTTGCAAGCCGTTTTGCAAGCCTCGTCTTTCCGCATGCCGGAGGTGAAGTTATAAGTATAAAATGTTTTGACATACTTTTCTCCTTTTCAAAAATTCTATCACTTTTGCTAATACTACGCAAGGGTTTTGCAAGGTTATTTTAATATTATTTTTGCAATACGGGTTGTTTTTTCGTCAATTTTAACTCTTTGGGAAATTTCAACACCGCAAACAACCAAAACCTCACTGCCACACGCTAAAACCGGCAATGAATTTCTCTTTATAAGAGGAATCTTTTTGTCCGTCATATAATCGCCAAGATTTTTTGTTCCACCGCCGAATTTCGTAAACACGTCACCGTCTTTTCTCACTCTTATAACTGTGCCCTGAGGAATTTTATCCAAGTCAAAATAGCACTCTCCCTTTTGCTTGGCTTTAAAATCTACAGCTCCTTCAAGACTTGAAACAACTACTTTTTTTTCGCCGAAAGCAAACTCGCCCAAGCCAAAGGCTATATCGCCTTGCTCTACCTCGCCTTGTCTGTAAAAGGATACTCGGTCGTATTCTTTAACTGCTGTTACACCGTTTAAGAGGTCTATTCTTTTGCCGTTTTGAGAGGTTTTTAGAGCCAAAAGCCCGTCTATATGAGCTTTATCGTAATCTTTTGCTATACCGATATCCTTCATGGCAATAACAGATGCCCTTGCAAAAATAACATCATCTTCAGAGCAAAGCACACTTACACTGCTACCGTTAAGCATAACTGCCTCTCGCGCTTTTTTAGACAAAAACTCGTCCTCACCGGATAAAACGTTAACAAATCGATTAACAGCACTTTCCATTTTAGGAAAGCGCTTTTTTATCTCGGGAATAACGTTAAGTCTTAAAAAATTCCTGGAATAGTCGTCGCTTTGATTACTTGTGTCCACCACATATTCCAAGCCGTGTTTTAAAGCATATTCGTCAAGTTCTTCTTTAGTAGCACCCAGAATTGGGCGGATAATCTTGCCTGCGTGTGAAATCTCGGGTATGCCCTTAAGTCCCGATGGGGACGCCCCTCTGAACAGGTTTAAAAGCACGGTTTCTACGTTATCTGCAAGATGATGCGCGGTTGCCACCTTATTGCAAAAGCCCTCGTCAATCAGCTTAAAAAAGCTATCGTATCTGAGCCTTCTCGCGCCCTCCTCAACCGTCATTTTGTTTTTTCTCGAAAACTCTACACAATCAAACTCAAGAGCCTTTAAGGGCACGTTTAACGCCTTGCAAAGGGACTTAACAAACAAACTGTCCCTTTTGGATTCTTCGCCCCTGATACCGTGTTCAACGTTTATAGCCTTGACGGTAATGCCTAATCTTTCTCGCTCGCTTAAAAGTATATGAAGCAGGCAAACCGAATCTTTTCCTCCCGAAAGGGCAACTGCAACAACGTCGCCACGGTTAAACAATTTTAAGTTAAGCATATTGCCCTCCCCGTTGATTTAATAATGACTATTATATCAATTTTTATAGAAATTTACAATAAAAACTGCGTATTTTTATCAATAAAAAGAATGGTTAAAGCAAAAAAATATTTTTTTGAAAAAATGCCTAAAAACTGTTGACAAATTGGTAAATATAATGTAAGATATATGAGCATTCGACAAGAATGTACTCGTCGCGGAGTAGAGCAGCTTGGTAGCTCGTCGGGCTCATAACCCGGAGGTCGTGAGGTTCAAATCCCACCTCCGCAACCATTGTTTCGGCAGGCTGTAAGCCTGCCGAAACGTAAAAAATATGGCGGCGTAGCTTAGCTGGTTATAGCGGCCGGTTCATACCCGGCAGGTCGTTGGTTCGAATCTGACCGCCGCTACCACAACCCTTGATAAGAATGGCCCCTTGGTCAAGCGGTCAAGACATCGCCCTTTCACGGCGGTAACACGAGTTCGATTCTCGTAGGGGTCACCATAGAAGGTGTAAATTGAACTTTTCAATTTACACCTTTTTTTATTTTAATTTTTTCATTTTTATTACGAAATCTCCTTAATTTTTTGCCACCTCGTTTGTGGCATCTTAGCATATTCCTCGTGGCTGTAAACTGCCGCCTGTAAAATTACACTAAATA
>JAFVQT010000020.1 GCA_017504655.1 Clostridia bacterium
TATAACCCGTTTGGTCTGCATTGAGCTCGTATTCAAGACCTTGACTTTCTTTTGCGCCACAAACGGTGCACTCGCCCTCTACCATATTATGTCTACCGTATGTGCCGTAGGCTTCACGGCAAACGTCACAAACAGCCAACTCCTCGCAGGTTGCCGTGCCACCCGTATGCTCGCCCTCTCCGTCTTTTGCTCCACAGCTACACTCATACCAGTGATGAGTGGAATTATACTTTAATTCGGTATAGCTATGCGCTAGAGTACTGCCATAAGCCTGGCTACACGTAGTACAAACTGCCTTTTGAGTACAGGTTGCCGTACCGCCTGCGTGTGCTTGCTCGGTTGAACTATCTCTTTCACCGCAGCTACACTCATACCAGTGATGAGTGGAATTATATTTTAATTCGGTATAGTCGCATTCGTGTACCGATTCGGATTCTGTTTCCGTCTCTATTTCCGATTCAATTTCGGACTCTATTTCCGATTCAATTTCAGACTCTATTTCCGATTCAATTTCAGACTCCTCGAGAGATTCAAAGCTCGATTCCCCATCACTTTCTATATCGCTTTCGGATGTAGTTTCGCTCTCTACTCCACTCTCGGGCGCAGACGCGCTGTCAAAAACACTCTCGGGCGCGGTGTCGCTCTCTACCACAGATTCAACCGTGCTTTCTTTTGCAGTTTCTTGCTTGTCCGTGCTACACGAAACGGCAAAAAGCGCAAAGCTAACGCAAAAAACTAAAATCAATATTTTTAAAAGCCTTGATTTCATATTTTTCCTCCTTAAATAAAAAAATGTCGCCTTAAACAAATAAGGCGACATTGACAAAAGTGACCTATTCGCTTAAGCTGCGACACTCAATTTAATGCATATCTCATATAAAAGATTTTAAATAACGCAAAAAGGCACACTTATGCCCGATAAGTATACTTTTATATGAAATATTAAATTGATGTCGCATTCTTATTGTATCACCTTGCAACAGATTTGTCAACGGTTTTAAAATTTCGGTTGGCAAAAAATGTAATCTCTTTTTCACGTTGGCATACAGGCTATCATTATTTAAAAATACAAAAAAGCGCACAGAAAAAGCGCAAGGGTCAGCATAGAAAAAGCGCGGAGCGAAAATTTTTCGCTCCGCGCTGATAAGCAATAATTATTAATTAAGCCTGCAACCGATATTACTTATTATCCTTTTTTCTGTAATAATAATAGTAGTTATAACGCTTTTTATTTTCTGCCGCGCTAAAGTTGAATACCGTACCTATAAGGTTTGCATTACAAGCCTCAAGCTCTTTTACGGTGTAGTCAAGATCTCTTGCGCTTAGCTTATCGCTACCTACAACGAGCAAGGTTGCATCTGCTACAGCAGAAATATTGATATAGTCGGAAAGTGCCTTTACAGGCGCACAGTCGAGTATTACAAAGTCGTATTTTTCTTTAGCCTCGTCAATAATTGCCCTGAACTTTGGCGATGCAAAGAATATAGTGTGGTTAGAAATTCTGTCACCGCAGGTAATAAGGTCAACGTGGTCTGCCCCGGTGGGCTTTACAATCTCGTCAAAGGTCTTTTCGCCCTTAAAGTAATCGGTTATACCCGTTTCTCTGTGAAGCTTGAATATTCTGTGAATAGACGGCTTAGAAAAGTCACAGTCGATAATCAGGGTCTTTCTCTGACTTTCGCCAAGCGCTCTTGCAAGGTTGGTAGAAACGGTTGTTTTACCTTCACCCGAAATACATGACTGAACCTGGAAAACCTTGTTGTTTTCGCCGTCGCTCATATAAATGAGCGTATCCGAAAGCTTGCAAAGGTCAATTTCGATATGACTGCTTTCATGCTCACCCTCGCCAAGAGGAAGGATTATGTTGCCACTCTTTCTTCTCTCTATAGTAACGAAATTCTTTTTGCCCGTTACCGTTTCGAGCCTGTCTACCGAAGAAATTCTGTCTTTTACAAAGTACATTATTATTGCATAAGCGCAAACCGCAAGAACTGCGCCGATGCCTGCTAAGGTCAATATCTTAGAATCGTCCGATGCGGGATAGCTCTTTGTCTGTGGGCTTATTTTAACTATTCTTATGCTTGCGGGGAAGAACTCTCCTCCGCTTGAAATCTCCTCACAAACGCTTATTATCGCATCGAGCTTTGCAATCGAGTCCTGCTGATTGTAATCGCGATAGCTGAGCTTGAGCATAAGGCTGTCTTCATCAAACGAAACCGTTAACGCGCCTGCGGAAATACCGCCACCCTCATGCTCCTTGTTTGCCCTGTCTATAATAGCATCGTCCTTCATAAGGCTGGATATCGTAGTAAGATACATCTTAGAAAGAACCGTGTCGTTATAATCGGACGTAGAAGAGCCTACCTCGGCACGCAAAACTATAGTAGCGTACGAAACGTAATAATCGGTATTAATACGGGTATACGCAACGCCCATAGCAAGTATTAAGACGAATATTAAAGCCTCTATAAGCCAATTCCTTTTAAGAACGTAAAAAAGCTCTTTAAAATCAAACGTCTTTTGTGTCTTTACGTTATTTGCCATTATTTTCTCCTATGAGGACACTATATCCCCCCAAAATAAACTGACCTATACATTATATTAACATAAAAAAAGAGTATTGTCAACGCAGTTGCTATCATTTTTTAAAAATAGACGAGCTCGGGTTATTCGCCTTTAAAGTGCAGAGAGAAAAATACAAAAGCCCGCCAAGCGGAAGTATGGCTAAGGTCTGCCCCAAGCCTATTATTAACGCTTGCACGAAATAGGTGTACTCGTTGCCACCGCTGAGCCATATTACGAGCGGAATAGCAAACGCATTTATTAAAATCGGGGGCAATATACCAAATGTAAATCTAAGCGTTTTATTTTTTATGATTTTACCTGTTAAGTAGGTCAATAAGCTTGCAATCAGCGTTGCCGACGTGCCTATAGTAAGGTCGAAAACCAAAAAACCCGAAAAGAAATTGGCTATTAAACAGCCAACAAAAAGCGCAGGCACTGATTCAATAAAAAACAGGGGCAAGACGGTTAACGCCTCTGCTACCCTCACTTGAATCGGACCGAACGATATCGCCTGAAAAAAATACGTCAGAATAAAATATACGCTCGCTATAATGCCTGCTCTGCAAATTTTTGCCGTTGAAAACCTATTCATTTTTCACCTCGGTTTTTTTATTGAAGTGTTTACCGAAAACCTTCTGTTAGCATATTACAACAAATTTATAAATTTTGCAACTCTTTTACCGTCCTTACAAAATATTTAACCACCCTTTCTTTGTTGCCACTGCCTACCGCCTATTTACAAAGCCGTTTAAACGGCTTATACGTTTTTATAAAGCCCATAAAAAAGATTGCAGACACGCCGACCAAGCAAAAAAACAGCCTTTGCAAAACACTACCCTCCCCAAGAATAAATGCGGAAGCGCAAAAGCCAAGTGCGCCTGTAAAAAGCATATCCAAGCCACCCAATATCAAAAAAACAAACGCCAATAGTGCGGTTATTCGCATTTTTACCCCTTTTTGTCACTTTAAATTTTATCTTTGCCAAAGGCTCATCTGTGCCATAACGTGCGGTTGATTTGCCATAGCCCTTTAAGATATTATTTCCCTTTAAATAAAAGGTTATACAGCTGAAAAGAGGCTGAAAAAATGTCGTTGCTTTGCCCTACGCGACTTATTATATAATAATAAAGCTTTAAACGGATTTATATCAGCAAATCTTTTTGCAAATTATACAGCAACAGATATTTAAAAAACACGTTATATCTTACAACTGTTTATCACGTTATATCTTACAACTGTTTATACAAACGCGCCCGACAAGGCTTTGCCGGGCGCGTATAT
Source organism: Clostridia bacterium (assembly GCA_017504655.1). Lineage (GTDB taxonomy): Bacteria > Bacillota > Clostridia > Christensenellales > Borkfalkiaceae > UBA10281. Next base: position 3,847 of record JAFVQT010000020.1, read on the forward strand.
TTTAAAGATTAATCTTGCTTAGGACAGTGAGGACACTCTTCCTTTTCAGTTCCGAAATGGTCATCACCGTGCTCTTGCTCAGATGATTGATCCTTTGCTCCACAGTTACACTCTAACCAGTGCTTGTCTGCATCAAAGCCTATTTCGTTGAAGCTGTGTTCCTCTTCCTTAGCCCTATGAGAGCATTCACACTCTAACCAGTGATGCTCGTCATCGTGCTTAAGCTCGCTGTGATCGTGCTCTTGCTCGGTTGCAGCATCCTTCTTACCGCAGGTACATTCGTACCAGTGGGTATCCGCATTGTGCTTAAACTCGGTATAGCTGTGGGCAAGTAATTCACCGTGAGCAGTACCGCAGACCTCACACTCAGCCTTTTCCGTACAGGTTGCAGTTCCGCCAAAGTGCGCTTCTCTGCTGTTTGCCTGCTCGTGACCGCAAGTACATTCGTACCAGTGCTCGTCTGCGCTAATCTTAAGCTCTGTATAGCTATGGTCGAGTAAATTGCCGTAAGAAGCTCCGCAAAGGTCACACTCAGCCTGCTCTGTACAGGTTGCCGTTCCGCCAAAGTGAGCTTGTGTTGACGACGTGTCTGCGTGACCGCAATAGCACTCGTACCAGTGATTATTTCCATCATGCTTAAGCTCTGTATATTCGTGAGCAATCAGGTTGCCGTAGGAAGCACCGCAGCCTTCACACTCAGCCTGCTCTGTACAGGTTGCCGTTCCGCCAAAGTGAGCTTGCTTTGTAGAAGGGTCTGCCAAGCCACATTCACATTCGTACCAGTGGTCGCTTGCATCACCTGCAATTACAGTATATTCGTGAGCCTTAAATCTGCCGTAACCGATTCCGCAAAGCGTACATACCGCCTTTTCCGTACAGGTAGCTTCGCCACCGAAGTGTTCCGCCTCGTCCTTCTTGTCACCGCATACGCATTCGTACCAGTGAGTAGTAGAGTTGTGCTTGAGAGTACCGTACTCGTGAGCAAGTAAGTCGCCGTATTCCACGTTACAAACAGAACATACAGCCTTGTCTACACAAGTAGCCGTTCCGCCAAAGTGGTCAACCTCCGACGTAGCGTCCTTTGCACCGCACTCGCACTCATACCAGTGCTTATCCGCATTATGCTTAAGCTCTGTATATTCGTGATAGAAATCACCGTATTGAGTAGAACATACGCTACATACCGCCTTTTCCGTACAGGTAGCGGTGCCACCGCTGTGGCTTGCCTCAGTGCTTAAATCCTTTGCACCGCACTCACATTCGTACCAGTGCTTATCCGCATTGTGCTTAAGTTCTGTGTATTCGTGAGCAAGTAAGTCGCCGTATTGAGCCGAACAAACCTCGCAGGATGCCTTTTCGGTGCAAGTAGCCGTTCCGCCCAAGTGAAGGGCTATAGAATCTTTAGCTCCGCAAACGCACTCGTACCAGTGGGCCGTTGCATCGTGCGAAAGTGTTGCATATTCGTGAGCAAGCATATCGCCGTACTGATAAGAGCATACGCTACATACTGCCCTTGCAGTACACGTAGCCGTTCCGCCAACGTGCTCTGCTATATCGTTCTTTGCACCGCACTCGCACTCATACCAGTGAGTATCTTGATCATTTCTGATAGTTGAATAAGTATGAGGTATAGTGTCACCGTAGCTTTCGCCACAGCTTTCACATCTTGCTTGCTCTGTACATGTTGCCGTTCCGCCTACGTGTGGGCCCATAGAAGCCTCATCCCTTGCTCCGCAGTCACATTCGTACCAGTGAGCTTCGGCATCCGACGTCCACTTCCAATAGTTATGATCCCAAATGACGACTACGTCATCGACAAAGTGCCAATGAACAGCATTGTCCTTTTGCTCGAGCGCAGGCTCGGTTTCGCTATAGAAATATATTGTCGCTCCGGTGAGCGCAGAGTTGTCCTCGCCTATTACAACCTCTTCAAATTGCTCCTGGCTACCGTGATAATATACCGTTTGTAAGCCACTGCATAAATAGAATGATTTATCGCCGACGTTGGTTACCTTACCAACGTAAATTTTAGTAAGACCTGCGCATCCCGCAAAAGCGTTTTCCATTATAAGGCGTGTTTCAGGATGAGCAACCTGCTCTGTTACGAAGCTTGACACAGACTTTACTAAAACCACGTATCCGTTGGCATTGCATCCTAAATATAACGCCCCGCCGAATTCATTATAGATAAGCTCTGTGCAACCCTCAAGGGCACTTGCGGAAATATCACGGATACCCTCTTGAATGCTTAAAACCTGTAAATTAATACTGTTTCTGAATGCGTGCTTAGCAATATATTTGGTTTGTCCGTTTACTTCGTAGCTTATCGAACTCAATCCGCAAGCGAATTTTATAAGAGTTTCAAAGTCTGCAGTATATAAAGCCTTTCCGTCCGAAACGAAATGAGTATTGTCTTCATCAACGTTGATTTCAAGAAGACTGTCACAGCCGTAGAATACGTCCTCGCCGATCTGAGCTAAGTCCTTACCTATCGTTATAACCTCTAAGCCTGTACAGTTTTTAAACGCAGAGTCACCTACTGCCTGTATATTGTCGCTGAGCTCGATTGCCTTAAGCGAGCTACAGCCTAAGAATGTGTTATCGTGAATTTGATGTAACGAGGTGCCTACCTCTGCTTGAGCAAGTGAAGAACAGCCTGCAAACGCGCTCTCACCTACGTAAACAGTAGAATTTGGGATTGATACAGACTCAAGACCCGTACAGCCCTCAAAAGCAGAAACGCCAACACCGAGCAATCCCGAAGGAAGGCTGACCGAGGTGAGCGAATTGCATCCGAAGAATGCTTTTTTTGCAATTGCTTTAACGTTGAGCGAGCCCATATCCGCACTTGTAACAGCGGTTGACTCTGCTTTTACAGCAACTGCATAGGCGTTTGAGCCGTTACCTAAGAATTTAACACCGTTACGGCTTGAGAAGCTTAAGCTTTGACAGTCAGCAAAAGCGTATTCGCCAACGATAACTATTGAGTTAGGAACGCTTACAGATTGAAGTGAGGAACAAAATCTAAACGCACCGTCGCCGATTTCAACCAAGCCGTTGTTAAGATTTACCGACCTTAAAGCTACACAGCTGCAAAAAGCACCGTCGCCAATTTCAAGCACGTCTGCCCCAAAGGATACCTCGCTAAGCTGTAAGCAACCGTAAAACGCAGAGTCGCCAAGTCTTGTAACGCCGTTTGCTATTACGGCCTTAGCAAGCTTTTCTGCGCCGCCGAAAGCACCCTCGCCAATTTCTTCCAAACCGCTTGGAGTGGTAAACTCAGCCTGGTTCTTACCGACTGCGTACTGAACAAGAACCTTTCCGTCCTTGCTGTAAAGGTCGCCGTTTTCAGCCTTAAAGCAAGCGTTGCCCTCTGCAACCGTAAACGAGGTTAAGCCGTTACAAGCGTAAAAAGCAAAAAGACCGATCGTTTCTAATTTTGCGGGGATTTCAACACTTTGGATATTAGATCTCATAAACGCGTTGTTACCTATCGAAACGAGCTCTCTGCCAAGTCTTACCGATACGAGTGCCAAACAGTTTTCGAACGCGCTTTCGCCAATACTCGTTACGGTATCAGGAATATAAACGCCCTCTATCATGTAGCAATCCTCAAACGCAGAGTCTGCAATAGCGGTAACCGACTTACCTTCGTGAGTTTGCGGTATAATAACAAACACGTCCTCGCAAGAGCCGATGCCCACAACGGTGTAAGACGATTGGTCCTCGCCAAGCTCAAAGGCTAAGCCCTGACTCGTTGCCACGCCGCATACGGTACAGCTTCCGTTTTCAATGTCGTGCTCTGCAAGATAGCCGTATTCTTGTGCACATACCGAGCACACCGCGTTTTGTAAGCACGTTGCAGTACCGCCCGTATGAGGAGCGTATTCGGTTTTTTCCTTGCACGAGCATTCAGTCCAGTGACCGTTTGCATCAAACTTAACGGTAGAAAAGTCGTGAACGTGTCCCGACTCCAATACCGACTCACTGCCCGATTGCGTAGCCCCGCTCTTACCTCCGCAAGAAACGGCGAAACACATCGCGCACGCGCATAAAACAAGTACGAGCATTGTAAAAATTTTCTTTTTCATGGTTCCTCCTTAAAAGCGATTTTGAGCACACAGTAGCTCACTCTCGCTTAAACCACAGCTGATTGAATAAAACTTAATACGCAAAAACCGTACACCTCCGCGTATGGGAAGTATACTAATTTGCGTATGATATAGATAAGTTGTAAAAGTATTTTATCACTTTTTTACGATATAGTCAACACTTTATTTAAATTAACACTAATAATATTTTAATAAATATTATACTTGATTTTTTTCAAGTAGCCGTGGCGCATACGCGCGAAACACGCCGAAAAAGACTCAAAACCGCATAAAAACGGCTTATAATTCTCCGCAATAGGTAAAAAGCGCGCCCTTTATGCCAAACACAAAGGGCGCGCCAACCTTATCTGTCTAAATTTTCAACCCACATATAGTCGAAATCCACGTGCTCTACAAAATCCGACGGGCGAAATCTCACCACGTGGAATTTTGCAAAATCAAAAATATGATTTTTTATTACCACGGGAGTAGGCTCGTCTAACGAATACAACCCCTCGGTGAGATAGTCTACGAAACTTGCCCATTCAAAGGGCTCGCTTTTTTCAACTACCACGTCCTTTATTATCTTGTCTTCTTTAATGAGTTTAATCCAAAGCTTTACCATGAGCGTATTGTATCACAACTTAAAAAATATTTCAACCTATTAAACGCACTTTCCGTTTTTTGCGCTTTGAATGCTTACCCAATACCCCTCTCCCTTTAAATCAAAGGGTGATATCGGAATAAAAAAATCAAAGCCTTCTGCCCCTTGAGGCTTTTGCTCAAAGCAAGAGGGAAGCCCGTAGCAGATAAACTCCACCTCTCCCTTATCCAAAATAACGCCTACGGCGTAATGCCTTGCTCCGCCGTCTATCCTTACCCACTTGCTATTCTCGACCATATTGCAAAGCCCCTCTTCACTTGGATACCTTGCAAGAATAGACTCTATACTGTCTTTTATCTTTTCATATCGCCATGGCTCCTGCTCCTGCACCTGCTCGCTATCGCCAGACGAAATAGGCTCATTTGGGCTGAATATCCCCTCTTTTTCTTCTTTTCCTTGCTCTTTTTTGCTACGGCTAAGGCTTTCATTATCAGCTGAGCCTTCATTTAAACACTCTTCTCCTCTTTCAAAAACCGATTCTCGCTCATAATAGTTTTCGGTTGCAATTGCCTCGTCGTCATAGCTCTCCACCTGAAGAGCTGTTGTCTTTTGAGTGCCCTTGCCTTGGTTTTTAAGGTGTTCTTCCGCATTTATAATGACCTCTTCCAAATTGATTTCCCGCGATGAAAAGCTACCCGTAGCTATTGGAAAAACCTCTTCTCCGCTGTAAAAAACAAGGGCTACCGTTTGATTTTTTACAGGTATTTGCAGGTTAAAAAACTCCTGACCCGTCAAGCTCTCAAGCCTTAATAAATTATCGCCGAATAAAAGGTAAAACTCACCGTTTTCTTTGCTTTCCAAATTTAAAATTGACAGCTGAAGTGAATTTTTATCCGCGTTATATCTTGCAACACCTCTTATCGGCAAAAACGATTGCCACCCCTCGCACTGCTTTAAAAGAGCCGTCTTTTTAAAATTTTCCATATTTTTTCTCCGCGTATATTCTTATAATAAGGTATGACTCAGCGCGATAAATAATAACCTTTGTCGCCTTTTGGAAAAATTTTCACAAAAAAACAGTTGACAATAACTTTTTGATAGTGTAAAATGCTAACATAACTTGATATTAACGCAGTGAAAAGAAGAGTAGATAGGCAGAGTTGCAAAGAGAATCCTCGGTTGGTGAAAGAGGAAGAACAAAACTTATTGAACATGGTCTTGGAGCGGTATCCCCGATATTTAAGGGATAACGGGTTTCGCCCGATATAGCGATAGAGTATTAAAAGCCTCGGCTTGCGTACTTAAAGAGGTCTTTATTGCGAAATAAAGATAAAGTAAGGTGGTAACACGGTTTATAATCGTCCTTACGGGTTTTACCCGTGAGGATTTTTTATTTGAGTCTTTTTGACGAATAAGGATAATTATGATAGAAATTAAAAACTTAGAAAAAACATATCCTTCTAAATCGGGCGACGTGGTTGCCTTAAAGGATATCAATTTAACCGTTGAGGACGGAGATATCTACGGTATCATAGGTCTTTCGGGCGCAGGCAAATCAACGCTTGTAAGGTGCATTAACCTACTCGAAAAGCCCACGGACGGTCAGATTTTAATCGACGGAGAGGACCTTACCAAGGTTTCTAAAAAGCGACTTTTAGAGCTCAGAAGAAATATCGGTATGATATTCCAACACTTCAACCTTTTAGAGCAAAGAACGGTAGAAGACAACGTTCGTTTTCCTTTAGAGATTTCAAAGGTTAAAAGAGATGAGCAAAACAAAAGAATTGAAAGGCTTTTAGAAATCGTAAACCTTTCTGACAAGGCAAAGTCTTACCCCTCTCAACTCTCGGGCGGACAAAAACAAAGGGTTGCCATAGCAAGGGCGCTTGCCACCAATCCCAAATATCTTCTTTGCGACGAGGCGACTTCGGCGCTAGATCCCCAAACTACCGAATCGATTTTGGACCTTTTGAAAGAGATTAACCAAACCTTAGGCGTAACCGTAATTATCATTACACACGAAATGAAAGTTATCGAAAAAATTTGCACTAAAGTTGCGGTTATAGACCACAGTAACGTAGTTGAAAACGGCAAGGTTTCGGACGTTTTCGCCGATCCTAAATCGGACGTTGCAAAACAACTCATTATTCCCGACCTAATAAGGGCAACCGCCGAAAAGACGGGCGACGTAAAACTCAGACTTATCTTTAACGGAGAAGTTACGGACAGACCGCTTATTTCGGCTTTGGCGCTAGATCTTGGCATTGCGGTAAATATCCTCTACGCCGACACGAAAATTTACGACAAGCGCCCCTACGGACACATGGTTATAACTATCCCAAACGGCGATAACGAACTTATAGATAGGGTTACCGACTATTTAGCCCAAAAGGGAATAAACTATAAAAAGGAGTTATAATGAGCGATATCTTACAACAGTTACTACAAGAAAACATATTGTGGCAAGGCGTTTGGGAAACGGTTTATATGACTTTGATATCGACCGTTTTCGCCTATATAATAGGTCTTCCGCTTGGTGTAATTTTAGGCATTACGGACGAAAACGGAATTCGCCCTATAAAGTGGCTTAACACTGCGCTAGGTTTTATAATAAACGTCTTTAGAAGTATTCCTTTCCTAATTTTAATGGTTGCGTTTTTGCCCGTTGCAAAACTTATCGTAAAGACCTCGCTCGGCAACAAGGCAATGATAGTAATGCTCGTGATTGCTGCAGCGCCTTACGTTGCGAGAATGGTTGAATCTTCTATAAAAGAAATAGGCTCGGGCGTCGTTGAGGCGGCAAAATCAATGGGCGCAAACACTTGGCAAATTATTTACAAGGTTTTAATTCCCGAATCTAAGCCCTCGCTTATAATCGGCGCTGTAATATCAACGATAACTATTCTCGGTTATTCGGCAATGGCAGGAACGATAGGCGCAGGCGGACTTGGAAAAATCGCAATCTCGTACGGACATCAAAGATATAAAGACGACGTAATTTGGGTTTGCGTACTTTTGACGGTAATAATCGTTCAACTCATACAAGTTCTCGGAACGTTTATCGCTAAAAAGACAGATAGGCGTATCAATCCTAAAAAGCAAAAATAAATAAAAACCGCCCTATAAGGCGATTATCAAATAAAAAATAACTATAAAGGATAAACGAAAATGAAAAGATTTTTAAAAATTTTATTAGCAGTTTCACTCACTTTATCGGTAAGCCTTTCGGCTATCTCTTGCGGTGGTAGCGACGAAAAAACTATTAGAGTCGGCGCAAGCCCCACCCCTCACGCGCAAATATTAAAACAATGTATTCCTCTTTTAGAAGAAAAAGGTTACACCTTAGAAGTCGTTGAATACGACGACTACGTTCTTCCCAACACGGCAGTTTCAGAAGGCGACTTAGACGCAAACTATTTCCAACACAAGCCCTATCTCGACGATTTCAACTCTAATAACGGCACTTATTTAGTTTCGGTTTGCGCAGTTCACTACGAGCCTTTCGCAATCTACGGCAAAGACGTTACTAAAGACCAATTCTCGGCTACGAAAACGGGTAGAACTATTTTAATTCCCGACGACGGAAGTAACGGAACGAGAGCCCTTTTCCTTTTGCAAGAACAAGGATATATAACTTTGAAAAGTGGCGTTAGCGCCTCGGACACGCTCACCGTTTTAGACATTGCCGACAGTAAAGGCAACACCGTTTCGGCGGTTACCGCATCTGAAATTCCCGCTCAACTCAAGGTTGCGAACAGTGGAACACTCGGCGTTATCAACGGTAACTACGCCTTAGCGGCAGGTTTAAAAATTGAAAATGCTCTCGCTACCGAAAGCGCAAGCGGTGAGGCGGCTAGCCTTTACGCAAACATTTTAGTTGTAAACGCAGGCAACGAACTTAACCCCAAGATAAAGGCGCTTAAGGAAGTTTTGCTTTCCGAAACGATTAAAAACTATATAAGCTCCACCTTTGGCGGCGCGGTTTTATCCGTAGTTTAAAATAGGCAATAAATAACTGATAAGCCCCCGAATAAGTCGATTAAACGACTTATTCGGGGGCTTTTTTGTTTTTCTATTTATTTATCCTTGACATTTAGCATGAGGTCTATTATTTTTCTATCCGTTTCCTTCATGCCTTCACTTGCTAAAATTCCAACGTTTTTAATGGTGTTTTCTACTCCTTTAACAACAATTCCATCGCCACCTATAAACTGGCGCTTTGTCGCAGCCATTTCGTATCCCATAATTCCCGCCTCTACCGCCATTGCGATTTTCGCCGCGCAAGAGGGCTTTGCTCCGTCGCAAATAGTTCCCGACAAGATAGCAACCGAGTTTACTATCGTGTGGGCTATTTCGTAATATCTTCCACCCTTTAAAAAGCAGATTCCCGCGCCACTGCCACAGCCTGCGCTTATCGCTCCGCAATAAGCCGAAAGACAGCCTATTCCCGTTTTTAAATGAACGGTAATAAGGTCGGAAAGTATTACTGCTCTTATCATTTCTTCTTCGCTATATAAAAGTTCTTTTGCATACACGACTACGGGCACGCAAGCCGTAATGCCTTGGTTTCCACTGCCCGAAATAATACAAACGGGGAGCTCGCACCCACTCATTCTCGCATCAGAGCCACTCGAGGCGTAAGCCTTTGCCTTTGTAGATATATCCACCTCGCCGTTTTTATATAAAAGCTGGCCTATAGACGCGCCATACGGGTTTTTAAGCCCCTCCTCGGCTATTGCCATATTCATTTCTATTTGTCTTTGTATATGCGGTTTTATGCGCGAAATATCACACTCAGAGGCAAATTCTACAATCCTTTCAACGTTTAAAAGTGTTTTGTCTGCCTTGTTTCGGTTAGAAAAAATCACACCGCTTTCCATATATTTATCGGTTACACTTTTGCCGTTTACGATAACTGAAATTACGTTTGTGTGACGCTCGGAAATTCTTACCGATGCAAATTTACCGTCTGCTCTTCCCTCTAAATAAAGGTCGAAGGTACAAGGTGAGGAAAGCTCGCTGACCTTAATTTTACACTCGCTTAAAAAGGCTGTTATTTTTTCTTTTGCGTCGTCGCCCAAAGAAGACAGAACCTCTAATTTCTTTTCGGGGTGACCTGCAATTATACCTGCCGAAACGGCAGACTCTATGCCGTGCATACCGCCCGTTGACGGAACGATTACACTCTTTACGTTTTTTATAATATTACCGCTTAGCCCCACCGTAATTTCGGTAGGAAACTCTCCCAAGGCGTCGCCAAGTATTGCCGAGCCGTAAGCGATTGCAATAGGCTCGGTACAGCCCATTGCAGGCTGTAGCTCTTCTATTAAAATATCCTCGTAGGTTTTTATAATTTCTTTCGTAAGCATAGCTATCCACCTGTTTTAAAGTAATTACATTATATAACCTAAGCAGCTCTCCGTCAAGAGGAAAGCTCAAATTTTATTTCAACAAATCAAAAAAGGAAGGGCCTATGCGTGTTATCCTTAACGGAGAACACGCATAACTAAGTTTGCCCTTATGGGCAAGTGAAGTTTACTGCGTAAGTGAAGTTATCCTACGGATAGTGAAGTTTTGCCTTCGGCAAAATAGGCAAACTTAACTTCACTTGTGCGTAGCACAAACTTCACTGCATAGCAACTTCACTTTCGCGGTAGCGAAAA
>JAFVQT010000021.1 GCA_017504655.1 Clostridia bacterium
CAAGGGATTCGGCAACTAAATAAATCCGTGAACGGATTTGTGATATTTGTCTAACGACAAGTGATATTGCTACGCAGTTATATTCGCCTTACGGCGAGTTATGGATTTATTTAATATAACTGTGACTGCAAGTCGCAATCTAACGCAAAACTTGTTTTGCATATCACTTTTAGCCACAAGGCTAAAAATACAACTCATATATGTTTAATCTTTTGTGGATATGAAAAGCACACTACATTTCACTTTTAGTGAAGTATAGTGTGCTATACTTTTATTAAGAACAAAAATTCCCTAATAGGAACTGCCAAAGCCGGTGGTTTTCCATTCTCGTAATTACCCTACTAAAAAATAAAAAATTCCCACAGCCAAACTGTGGGGATTATAATATGTTTTAAAATCCGAATAAATCATCTTCATTTGAGTTGTCAGATTGGTCAGGAGGCAAATCCTTAACCTTTACCCTTTTAGCCTTTTTTTGACGGCGTTTTTCTTCCTTTTCAAGGTCTTGAGAGCCTCTGTCATAAGCCACCTTGAAGCGTCTTCTTCTTAACCTGCTTGACAATCTGTAGTAAAGATTTTTCCAGAAAAACAACGCCACGTTAAGAAGCGAAAACAGTATTGCCACCCTCATAGCCCAACTGCTGACTATAAATTCTAAGGTTAAAATTATCAAATCGACGAGCGCAAGCCATTTTACCTTTATCGGTATAAAGAAGAAAAGCAAAACCCTTGCCTCTGCATTTAAAATTGCAAATGCCAAAAACAAAGACAAATTCAGGTAATAGTTAGTCGTGTAGCCCATTATAAAGCCACTTGCAACAGAGCCTAAATACCCCATGAGGTAAAACACGTTAAATCTGAAGCTACCCCACTCCTTTTCTATAGTAGAGCCTATAAACCAGAAAAAGTAAAGGGATAAAAGCACAAACAGGGGACTGTCATGCTCGGGCACTATAGAAAATGTGAAGATTCTCCATACCTGCCCCTTAAATATAAGCTCTCTGTCAAAAACCAAAAAATTGGAAAAGATTGGCTGACCTACGCTCGCTAACATATAGTCGGCAACGTAGACAAGAGCCATCGCAATAATTAATATTATAGGTAGATTCGGCACTGCAAATCTACCTATTTTTCTGTCTAATTTTGAAAGAAAAGAGTTTTCGTCGTAATAATACATTAAATATTTCCTTTAATTTGCTTTTATGTATTTTCTAAATAAAGAATTAACTGCTTTTCTGAAATACTCGGCAATCTCATCTCTTTTTAAACCAAGCTTTTTAAGCTTTTGAATAAACTCAGGCTTTCCTATTATAATCTTTCTCTGTTTTTTATGATAATAAGTAGGAATAACGGGCACGTCTATACCCGTAGCCTTGTAATAACGCTCTGCCAGAACGACGAAGCCCGCAAAGAATTTGGTAGGCTCTTCCTTATATCCGTCGTTAGAATCCTCGGGGAAAATAACAACGCCCATATTTGCGTCAAGAGCCTTCATACTGCAGTTTATGGTATAAACGAGCCTTGAATCCGGATAGGACGGAAGAATTTTCATACCCTTATACGGCATGGGCGAAACGATAGCCTCGAAAAAGGATTTTACACTGGCCTTGAATTTACCCATAAACTGTTTTCGCATATAAAACACGTCCCTTAAATAGTGGAATCTTTGCGAATACCCCTCAAGCATCTCGTGTGCGCCCCATTTTACGGTGAATTTTGGAAAATACATTTCCATAGCCATAGGCCCACTCTTTGCAGAGTGATTGGAAACTATTATACATTTATCGGGAATTTCCCCAGCTGTGTTTATAACCTCATCAACCTTAAAGAATGGTTTGATTACCTTTTTTACAATTGAAAAAACCGGTTGTTTTCTTTTAGGCACTTTATATTCTTTCATCTAACCAGCCTCCGCATTTAGTTTATTCTTTACTCTCGTCGCTTGTAACCTCAGTACCGAAATAATATATGCCAATCATACCGGGACCGCAAGACGCGCCGATACAAGGTCCTAATTTTTTAATAGTTACGGGGATATGCTTTGCATCGTCAGGCAAAGCATTTCTGATTACCGCGGCTAAAGCCTCTGCATCTTGCAAACTATCACCGTGAACGATATGTATCATCTGGTGCGGATAATTGATAAATCTCTCTTTAAATCTCTCACCGATTCTCTGGAATGACGCCACTCTGCCCTTAACCTTTTCTACCGAAACGTTTGCGCCGTTTACGTCCCTTATTATAATGGGCTTAACGTTTAAAAGACCGCCGATAAACGCCTTGCTTGCAGAAATTCTGCCAGCCTGCTTAAGCCAAATAAGCTTTTCGGGAGTTGCCTCTTGGTGCATGAACTTTTTGTTTTCTTCAACCCATGCAGCAACCTCTTCAACGGTTTTGCCCTCTGCTCTTAATTTAGAAGCAACTATACACAAAGAGCCTATTCCCATACTTGCAGTAAGCGAATCTATACAAATAATTTTGCTTTCAGGATACTTTTCCAAAAGCTCATCACGGGCTACGTAGCTTGCCTTTACAGAGCTTGAGAGCGCAGACGAGCAACCGATATATAAAATATCGTATCCGTCTAATAAATATTTTTCAAATGCGATCTTGTACTCTGTCGTATTGATTTGAGCGGTAATTATTCTATTGCCGTTTCTCATTATACCGTAAAACTCTTCAAAGGTCAAGTTTTGCCAGTCCATATCAGCTTCATACTGCTTTCCCTCTGCCGAAAAGTGCAATTTAATATAATCGATACCGTATTTTTGTCTGTCTTCGAGATCAAGATCTGAACAAGAGTCTGTTACTATTACGTATTTTTTCATTTGTAGCTCCTTTACATATTACATATTTTTATTGCTTGCTTTACGGTGTTTATAACCGTTTCTTCATTTGCAGAGCCGTGCGCCTTTACTATCGGCTTTTTAGCGCCGAGTAAAATTGCTCCCCCTTGCGAGGTGAAATCCAACAGGCTCATAAGCTCTTTTATAGCTCTTTTTACAAAAAGCATATCACTTTCCTTTTCTGCGTGCTTTTTTAAAAGATTGAACATCCTTGTAGCAACAGATTTTGCCGTGCCCTCAATAGATTTTAAAAGGACGTTGCCCCAAAACCCGTCTGCAACGATAATGTCTACGTCGCCCGAAAGAGCTGTGTTTGATTCCATATTGCCGGCAAAGTTAAGATTGCTCTGCTTTAAAAGCGCAAACGCCTCTTTTGTAAGAGCATTGCCCTTTTTATCCTCTGTGCCAACCGAGAGTAAGCCTACCTTGGGATTTTCTATAGCCAATACCTTTTGACAGTACTCGGTTGCATACTCTCCGAACTTTAAAAGATGATGTGGCTTGCAATCTACGTTTGCGCCACAGTCTGCAAGACATGTAAACCCGCCCTTGTCGTTAGGGAGAATAGTAAGCAACGTAGGTCTGTCCTGACTTGAAGCTCTGCCAAGCAAAAGCACCGCTCCCGCAATCACAGCTCCCGTATTGCCCGCACTTATCATACAGCCTATATCATCTCTCTTTTTAAGAGCCTCAAGCCCCACGCAAAGTGAAGAATTTCTCTTCTTTCTAATAGCCTCAACAGGATAGTCGTCGTTTGTTATAATTTGCTCCGCGTGTATGATTTCAAGCCTGTTTTTGTCAAAATCCTCGCCTATAAGCTGATTTTCGATATATTCTTTATTACCCGTAACAACGAGATTGACACCCTCTGTTTCTCTTAAAACCCTTGCGATGCCCTGTATAAAGCTATCGGGATTATCCGAGCCAAAGGCGTCTATTAATATCTTTTTACCAACCATTAAAGCTTACTCCAAAATCATTATAAAATCGTAAACCTCTTGACCGCCGTCGATTCTGTAATACTCAATCATCGGGTGCTCGCAAGAAATTTTTTCTTCAATTTTTTGCTTTTCGTCTTCGGTCACGTTTTCACCAAAGCTGACTATCATAAAGTTTTTACTCCAAGCGTCAAGCTTGTCTGCCAAATCGAAAAACGCCTGCTCCTTATCCTTGCTTGCAGTAAGCATTTTCTTACCTGCAAAGCCGATGTAATCACCGTTTTTAATATCAATACCGTCAATATTTGCATCTCTTATAGAAACGGTCACCATACCCGTTACCACGTCCTGCATATCGCTTCTCATCTGGTCGGCAATAACGTTTGCATCCTCTGAAGAATAATCGAGCATGGAAAGAACGCTATAGGCTTGACCGATATCCTTGGTTTCTATAACAATTATCTGAGATTTGGTATACATTTCAGCCGCCTGCTTTGCAGCCATTATAATATTGCTGTTATTGGGAAGAACGAAAATTACGTCTGCATTAGTATCGTCAAATGCCTGCTCGAATCTTTCAATAGAAGGATTTTTGCCTTGACCGCCGTCAATAACCTCGTCTGCGCCAAGCTCCTTAAACACGTTGATAAGTCCTTCGCCCGTGGCAACGGTAACAACACCGAACGGTCTTCTCGGTCTTGCCCTTTTTATCTCCGCTTTTTCCTGCTTTTTAACCTCGCTGTGCTGAATAGACATATTCTCAATCTTGACGGTTAAAAACTCACCGAATTGCAAGCAGTACGCCAAAACCCTGTCGGGAGTTAAGGTGTGAACGTGAAGCTTAACGACACTGCCCGTAATAAAGCATACTACGGAATCGCCTACACTCTCTAAAAATGACTTTAACGCCTCTAAATCAAATGCAGCAACGTCACCCTTTGCGGTGGTGAGCTGAAGTAAAAGCTCCGTGCAGTAGCCGTATTCCATAACGCTGTCTTGCGTAAAAAGAGAAAAGTCAACCTCGGTTGCCGACCTTGTAAAATCCACGTCTGCATCTATTTCTTTGCCCTCTACTGCGCTTTTCATACCCTCTGCAATATACACAAGCCCCGCACCGCCACTGTCGGTTACGCCCGCCTCTTTAAGTACTGCCAAAAGCTCCGGAGTACGGTCGAGCGACGCCTTCATCTCATTTGTATAATTCTCAAAAAACTTGCCTATAGTGCAGTTTTTGTCACAATTTTCGCAAGCGTATTCGGTAGCCTCTCTGGCAACCGTTAAAATAGTTCCTTCAACGGGATTTGAAACAGCCTTGTATGCCTTGCAAACACCGCTGTGGAATGCCTTTCCAATCTCTGATACGGTTGCTTCGTCGCAATCGGTTAATCCGTCTGAAATGCCCGCAAAAAGCTGGGACAGTATAACGCCCGAGTTTCCTCTTGCATTTAGGAGCATTCCGTCTGCCAAAGCCTTAGCCTTTTTGCAAACTGAATTTTCAGAAACCGATTTAAGCCCGTTTAAGCCACCTTGAATAGTCATATACATATTATCGCCTGTGTCACCGTCAGGAACGGGGAAAACGTTTAAATCGTTTACCGTTTGCAAATTTACCTTTAAGTTTTTTGCTCCGCTTTCTACAATCTTTTCAAAAAGCTCACCGTCGATTTTCTTGTTTAACGTATTGTCCACAATATTTCTCCTTTGTAACTGCAATCCTTAAAATACATGCAATCTCCCTTTTATTGCATTTTACACGTTTATTATACAAAAGAATTCTAAACTAAAACAAAACAACCCGAGGGTTTTAAAAATTTTTCCTCGGGTTTTTATTAATTTTTTATTTTTGATTCTTATGCGGGCAATTCTACGGTGAAAAAAGTCCAACCATCTTCAGATTTCGCAGACACCCTTCCGCCGTGCAGGTCAACGATATGCTTTACTATCGAGAGACCTATACCGTTGCCGTCTTTTTTTGTAGCATACTTAGTTTGATAAAACTTTTGAAATATTTTATCGTATTCCTCCTTGGGAATTTCCGGCCCCTCGTTTGCTACGCAAACGACAACCTTATTTTCCGTCTTTTCAACGTCTATTTTTATTTTTCCGCTTTTATATGCAAATTTGATTGCGTTGTCCAAAAGGTTGAACCATATCTGCTTTAGCATATCCTCGTTGGCAACTACAGAATATTCGTCGAAGTCAACGTCTAATTGCAGGCTCTTTTTTGCCCATTTCTTTTCAAGAAGAAGCAGGCACGTTCTCAGCTGTTCGGAAAGATTAAACTGAGTCTGCCCCGTTAATATGCCTTGATTTTCTATCTTCGTCAGATTTAATATATTGGTCGTCATAACCGACAACCTGTCTATTTCATCCTCGATTATAATCAAATACTGCTGTTGCTTTTCCTTTGAGATATTGCCGTTTTTCATCAAGGTTATAAGGCTTCTTACCGAAACAATAGGAGTTTTGAACTCGTGTGAAAAATCGTTTATAAAGTCAGAACGCAAAATCTCAGTATTTTCAAGCTCCTCCGCCAAGGCGTTAAACTTTTCGGATATACCTCTTACACCGGCAACCTTAACAGAGTCTATCCTGGTAGAAAATTTACCCTTGGAGAGGCTCTCAAGCCCGTCTAAAAGGGTGTAGAAGGGCTTTAAAATAACCTTTTCAAAAATAAACGTCATACCAAGTCCGAGTATTATACTGATAGTAGCAAACATAACTACCCAGGCAAACGGAGAGTTTTCTAAGGTGAAGGTGTAGAAAAGGCCCACCTCAAAGAAAACGTATTGCATAAAGGTAACCAAGGCTATTGCTATAAGCAGTATTGCCGCAACGCCAAATATAAACGCAAGCCTGAGCTGATTGGTTTCAGACAGCTTTCTTCTTCTCTTTTTCATCTTCTTTTTACCGCCTTATATCCAAGACCACGGATAGCCTCTATCTCAAAATCGTCCCAATCCTCAAATCTTTTTCTTAGCCTGCCGACGTGAGTCGTAACCGTTTCGCTACCCGTGTCGCAGTCTACCCCCCAAATTTCGTCCATAAGCTGAATCCTCGTAAAAATTTTATTTGGAAAGGATAAAAGCTTAAAAAGAAGCAAAAATTCCTTTTGCGGAAGCTCCTGCACCTCATCTCCGCGAGAAACGGTATAGCTGTCGTAATCCAAGGTGACGCTACCTACCGTCAGCTTTCTTTCGTTTACTATCTTTGAACGTCTGAGCAATGCCTTAACGTGCAGCAAAAGCTCCTCGGGGTCGATGGGCTTTGCCATAAAGTCGTCAATACCAAGCACAAAGCCCTTTTTTCTATCCTCCGGCAGTTGCTTTGCAGACACCATTAAAATGGGCATTTCGTTGTCAAACGACCTGAGCTCTTTCGTAAACTCGTACCCATCCATATTGGGCATCATAATATCGACTATGGCAAGATCTATATGCTCCTTAACTAAAATGTCAAACGCCTTTTCTCCGTTTTCCGCAGTGAAAACGGTATACTGAGCCGTTTCCAAAATCTCCTTCATTACGTAGCGTATATTCTTGTCGTCATCTATTACCAAAACGTGGAACATCTCTACTCCTTTGTAGCTAAAAACACTTGATAATCAACTTATACGGTGCTTTTAATCAAAAAATTCTTCTTCAAGCATTGCGCAGAGCGCATGATATACGGGGAGGTGATATTCTTGAATTTTATACGTTTCGATCTCGGGAACCCTTACGCACACGTCGGAAAGCGAAGAAAGTCTGCTTTCCCTTGCGCCCGTCAACGCAACTGTTTTAAGCCCCTTTGCCTTTGCCACAAGGCATGCGTAGATACAGTTGAGCGAATTACCTGAGGTTGAAATAGCAATAAAGGTGTCCCCCTTTTTGCCAAGGCCTGCAAGCTGTTGAGCAAAGACCGCAGAGGGCTCTTTATCGTTAGAATAAGCCGTTGTTAAGGCTATGTGAGAGGTCAAAGAAATTGCAGGTAAATTACCCTCTAAAACCTCCTTAAGCTTAACGCTTTCTTCACAGTCCTCAAGGTTTTCCAAAAGCTCCCGATCTGCTTTTCTACACTTTTTGAAATTTTTCATAAGCTCGCCTACGATATGCTCGCTGTCAGATGCGCTTCCTCCGTTTCCGCAAACTAAAATCTTACCATCCTCTAAATAGGTTTGCTTCGCTATTTCAAACACCTTTAATATATCATCCTTACAGCCTATAAGGGCGGGATATTTTATTATAAGCTCGTCAAATATAAGTCTTGTCGTATTTTTCATAAATCTCCTTGCGCGACGACGAGTGCCGATACGTCGCCTATATTTTCACTTAATTTTGCCGGCACAACCTCTACAACCTGTTGAGAATAAATAAGGCATTCCCTTTTTATAACCTTTTCTGCGTGAGGATATAACAGGTCACCGCTACGCATGAATACACCGCCTATTACAATCTTTTCGGGATTGAATAAATCTATAAGTATGCTAAGCGCTTCACCGAGCATTTTTCCGCTTATTTTATATACACGTTTGCAAAACCCGTCACCAAGCCTTGCATACTCTGCCACAGTCTTTGCGGTGACGTTATCTTCTCCACCCACCTTTTGCAAAAAGACAGGTAATATGCCTTTTTTCTTGAGCTTTTCAAGCTCTAACAAGGCAAGACGGCGTATTCCGCTACCGCTGCAAAAGCCCTCGCAAGAGCCTGCTTTATTATAGCCTACAGGGCCTTTTTTTCTAAGCCTTACGTGCCCTATTTCGCCTGCATTATCGTTAGTGCCGGAATAGAGCCTTCCGTTTAAAATAAGTCCTGAGCCAAAGCCCGTGCCAAAGGTTATGAAAATCATATTTTCAGTGCCCTTGCCCGCACCGTATTTCCATTCTGCAACGGCGCACGCATCGGCATCGTTTTTAAGATGAGTTGGAATATTAAACTTGTCCTCAAAATATTTTACAATTTCAATACCGTCCCACAAAGGAAGTGAAGGCGGTTTTTTAATAATTCCCCTTTTACTGTCTAAAGGACCGCCGCAAGCAATACCGATACCGTTGATTTTATGGTTTTTTTGCTTTTCTGAAATAAAATCGGAAAAAAGCCCAAGAATTTCATCCGGAGTCTTGCCTGCTGTCGGAAAAACTGTTTTATCTAAAATCTCTACCTCTTCGGTGAGATTTCCCAGCACTGCGGCGCATTTAGTTCCGCCGATATCTAAGCCTACGTACATATTTCCTCCTTTTGAGGGCGCAAATTCTGATAAAGCTCGTAAGGGATTTCCAAATTACCCCTTCCCGTTGCAAGCGATATATCAGCTTTGCGATAGCCGTGAAAATCACTGCCCCCACTCTCTTTTAAATTAAATTCTCTTGCAATTTGCTTTGCAAGTAAGGTTTCATCTTGCGTATAGGTTGAATACACCGTTTCCATACCGACGAGTCCGCACTCTATTGCCTTTGGCAAAAACTCTCTTAAGCTTGCCTCGTCTAAATCTAAAAACGGATGAGCAAGCACAGGCACTGCTCCGATAGATTTTATAAACTCAATCGTTTTAAAAACGTCTAACCTTTTTGCCGAGTGGTAAAACTCTCCTTTTTTTGAAAGGATAGTAGAAAAAACCTCTTTAACTGTCTTTGTATAGCCCTTTTTGTATAAAATTTCACCTATGTGGGCTCTGTTCATCGTGCCCTTGCAAAACGCCCTGACCTCATCGTAGGATATGTCGTAGCCTGCCCTTGCAAGACGCTCTATCATAATGCGATTGCTTATATCCTTATTTCTTCTTACCTCTTCGCACAGGGCGTTTACGTCGGCTAAAAACTCTTCTTTAATAAAAAGCCCTAATATATGAAGCTCTGTACTTTCATAATCAGTAGAAAATTCCGTACCTATAACACCCTCTATATTCCGTTTGTTGCACTCTACCAAAAACTCAGCTATGCCACCCACGTTATTATGGTCTGTAAGCGCAATAGCCGAAAGCCCTACTCTCTCCGCCTCTGCAACAAGCTCACTTGGCGAAAACGAGCCGTCTGAATAATTTGAGTGCGTGTGCAAATCGCAAATTCTCATCTGCCGTAAACCCTCTTGTAAATTTCTTTTACCGTGTCTTTTCCTTCATCCAATAAATCGGGATAGCTTAAAATTACCAGCTCTACACCCTCTTCGCCCTCACGGTAGGCAGGTTGCATATACTTAAAGGAATTTTGAAAAAAGCCGTTGCGCTTATAAAAGCCGAGCCTTCGGCTTGCAAGCTCGGTATCGGAAGGCTCTGCCTCTAAAACCAACCTTTTCCACTTTCTTTTTGCCAAATCAAGGGCTATCTGCCCCAATCCTTTATTTCTGAAATTCAAATATATAACAAAGTGCTCTATAAAGCAAAAGCCGTTTAAATTCCAAACGCTTATAAAGCCAACGTTTCGACCGTCCTCTTCTATATGGTAAAGAAAGTAATCCTTTTGACTTAAAACTGCTCTCGCTTCTTCCTTAAGCCTTATTTCGCAAACGGGAAAATTTTCTTCCATTTGCTTATAAACTGCATCAAATTCTTCTGTTTTTATCTCTTTAAACTGCATTTTAAAGCCTACCTATAAACTATAGCTTTTGTATTATCTCAATTATAACTGTCGTAATGCACGTTACGACAAGCACTGCGCCAACAATTCTGTTAAGTGTTTTTGGCTTTGATTTGTTTGCCACTTTTGACGCAAGTGTTGCAAAAAACAAGGTTGATAAAATGCATACGTCTAAATAAAGCCAATTGGGAAAGCCTCCAATAACGAAACGGCTTGCCGCCCCTGTAAATGCCGTAAAGGACATTATGAATACGCTTGTACCTACAGCCATTTTAAGCTCGTAACCAAGCACTGATGTGAGAAGAAGAAGCATTAGCATTCCCCCGCCTACGCCCACGAATCCACATATAAAGCCAACGAACATTCCGCACGCAACGGATACTATTATAAATCTTATTTTGCTGGTTTCCTTTTGCGCTTGCTCTGTCTTTACAGTAGGCTTTATCAAAAATTTAAGACCTAAGCCCAGCATAAAAGCAAGCGACACTCCACCCATAGCCACGTCGTTTACAAAGCCTGCCACGTAACTGCCGACAACTGTAAATATCAGCACGGAAATCATCATTACAAGCCCGTTTTTTATGTCTATATTTTTATTTTTTGCATAAGTCGCAGCACTTAGTGAGCTAGCCAGAACGTCGCTTGCAAGAGCAATACCTACCGCCTCGTAAGCAGGCACGTTTAAAATTATCATAAGCATTGGTGAAATAACCGTTGCCGCGCTAAGCCCTGCAAAGCCCGTACCAAGTCCTGCCCCAAGTCCTGCCAAAACGCAAACCAAAATCTCAATAAACATCTATACCTTCTGCCCCGTTTTTTTTAGTATATCACGGTTTTGTGAAAGATTTATATTGCTTTTGTGAGAAAGAATTATTGTTTCTTATTATTTTCATTAAAAAATACCAAAGCAGAAACTAAGCTTATTGCGCTTGCAAAAACAAACAGCACGCCGAGCTGAGCTATCATATCGGTAACAAAGGGCTTGCCTGCCTCTGCATGCCAAATAAAGGTTATACCCTCGTTTGTTATAAAGTGAAACGTAAAATACGAAATAGCAAAAACTACTATTCCGATTATAAAATTTATAAGTGAAAATTTTAAAAGCGTCTTTTTATTCATAAACTTCTCCAACTCAACGCCTATACCACGTGGGCACAGGGTTTTTCATGTTATCATACCAGCTTAATACGTCTTTAGCTTGATTTATCATAGTATCAATCTCTTTTTGTCCAAACGGTATTGCCCAAGGAATAGACGACAACGTATTACTGCAAATGTAAAGTGCCAAAAGCTGCCAAAACTGATAGGGTACCTGCCCATCAAAGTATCCGTCCACCATACCGCAAGCAAACTTAGGGGACGCCTGCGCACACCAGACTATACGGTTAAATTCTTCCCACGGGTCGCCATAATCAAATCTATCAAAATCAATGATAATAAGCTCACTTTGCGATATCATCATGTTGCCCACGTGATAATCTCCATGCTGAAAGCATTGCGGTCTTCCGGCTAACAAATTTCTGTTCGAATTTATATAGTCTATAACAAACTGTGATCCCTCAAACTTTATCGGGCAATCCTCATAAGCCTTCAGCTTACGGTCTATTTTCGCATTAAACCTACTCTCCCAATCTATAGCATCGCTTGGAGCCGGCAGACTATGAATTCTCCTTAATATTTTACCTGCGGTCTTTCCGTAATTATATTGCTCTCGGTCTTGCAACGTCTTAACGTACTCCTCTGCATCAAAGCCTTGTACAAGCTCATACACCGCGTAAATACCCTCTGCGCACTCTCCTATTTCATATGGCTTTGGCATAGGAATTTCCATATTATACAATTTACTTTGAATATCAAATATTGCTCTGCAAGCCTCTTCTTTGCTCTTTGAAGTTATGCGCAAAAAATATTGGTTACCGTCGCAAAGAGTAATTTCATATTTTGCATCTCCCGACCAACCTTTTTCTATCGGCTCTTTTTTTATAATCTTAGAAAACACTTAATTATCCTTTATACTTTTTAGCAAGACCGCCCTCGGCTGTTTCGCGGTACATTACCTTTAAATCCTTGCCCGTTTCATACATGGTTTCTACAATAGTATCAAAGCTTATTTTTCTGCTATCGGCAAGGAAATTTGCAAGATTTACCGCGTTTAACGCTCTCATTGCGGCAATAGCATTTCGCTCTATACAAGGTATTTGCACTAATCCGCATACGGGGTCGCAGGTGAGCCCTAAATGGTGCTCTATAGACATCTCGGCTGCATATTCAATCTCGTCTAAATTAAGGCCGTAAAGCTCTGCTGCCGCTGCCGCCGCCATAGCGCAAGCAGTACCTATCTCTGCCTGACAACCGCATTCTGCACCGCTTATCGACGCGTTTGTTTTTATTAAGTTCCCGATTATCCCCCCCGTTGCCAAGGCTTGCAAAATCTTTTCGTCGCTGAACTTACGCTTATGCTGTAAATATTTTAATACCGCAGGCATAACACCGCACGCCCCGCAGGTCGGTGCGGTCGCTATAATACCACCCGATGCGTTTTCTTCGCTAACTGCAAAGGCGTATGCGCAAATAAGCCTGTTCATTTTTGTTTCCTCGCTCTCGTCAACGTGACCCTGACGGCGTAACACCTTAGCCTTTCTCTGAGTACCGAGTCCACCGTGCAAAACGCCCTCGGCAGCAACCCCACGGGCTACTGCACCCAGCATAACCTGCCAAACCTCAGCGAGATAATTCCAAATCTCTTTGCCCTCACACTCTTCAACGTATTGCCAGATACGAATATCCTTTTCCTCGCAATATTTAGCAATTTCAGTAAAGGATTTAAGAGGATATACGTCGGGGTGCTCTCTTTTTTCTTCACCCTCGGCTAAAACCTCGCCACCGCCTATACTGAAATAACGCTTTCTTTCAATCTCCTCTCCGCCCCTGTAAGCAATAAAATCAAGGGTGTTTGGATGTACATTGGTAGGAGAATCGTAATCAAAAGCTATTTCGCACTTATCCTCCCCCAAAACCTGCATAATTGCAAGGTCGGTCATGTGCCCTTTACCCGTTTTAGCAAGCGAGCCGTAAAGTATAACCTTGATAAAATCCGCCTCGGGTGCAACCTTTAAAAATCTTTCAGCCGCAGCTATAGGCCCCATCGTATGTGAAGACGACGGCCCCTGTCCTATTCTGTATAAATACTTAAGCGATTGCATACGTTACCTCTAAACTATCTTTTTTACAAAGCCAACCGTGCTACGCGCTAAAAACTCAATGTTTTTACTGTCTGCAACAACGTCTTTTGCAGTATGTATATAAGGCGTGTATAAAACACCGTTTTTACTCTTCTTGCAAGCCACACAACAAACGCCTTGCTCAAACTTTTTATAATCGGAATTAGAAACTGAATCTTTTAAAGAATAAAAGCCCACGTTAAATTCGCCGTTTGATGCAAAACTTTCTTTAAGTAAAGAATAATAAGTGTTTTCTTCTGCCCTTTGTTTAGCGATAAAAACTACGTTTTTACCATTTGCAACACAGTCAAAATTTATAAGCAACTTGTCTTGCATTTGAGTTTTATGTGCTTTATTATATGCTTTTGCTCCTAGCAAGCCCTTTTCTTCGTTATCAAAAAGAATAAACGCAACTTTTTCTAACTGCTCGCTACTCAACTTTTCAATTAAAGTTAAAATAGTTGCCACGCCCGACGTATTGTCGTTTGCATTGTGCTTGTTTGTAAAAGCTTTAAAACATAAAATAAATAGCCCAAAATACAGAGTTAAAAAGATACCTGCATACGCCAACTCGCTTTGTAATATACCCATACCGATAATAATGGCAGGAGTTAATGCTATTGCTAAAAATATAAATATAATCGCAAATTGATAAAGGTAAAAAAGTCCTTTATTTCTTGGTGTCATCAAATTTGGAAAAAGCGACGCACAAGGGGTGTCGTAATGAGCAGTAAAAACCGTTTTAGCAGTTTGAGGATTGCCAATTACTACGTTATTGTGCTTATCTAATTTTTCAACCCTCGCATCAATGCCTTTTTCACTTACGCTTGCTAACACGTATTTTCTAAAAACATCTTTTTGCTCTTCGGTTTTCCTAATAGGATATTTTTCATTTATCACTTTTAAATAGTCCATATTATCTCCTTTACCACTTTATAGTGGTAATTTCGCTAACCATTTTACCACTTAACAATATTTATGTCAACAAAAGCCCCAAAGTAATTGAGTTGTCAATTACTTTGGGGCTTATTTTCAGTTGTTTTTCACACAAATTATTATTCTAGGTAAAACCCTCTAACAACCTCTTCTTCTATGCTTATAAATTTACCTGTTTGGTCGTCGATTGTTACAATGATTTTGTTTAAACTTAAACTATTCATTACACCCCAATCACCCGGCATATAGCAAAGATAATAAAGAGTATAGACTATATCTTCTGCCTGTTCCACGAACGAGATGCACACACTATAATTGTAAACTGAGTAAAAAAACGAATAGTAGCATTGGTTTAATATAGCCTGAATACATTCAATCGACGTGTCACCAAAGCACTCTTCCCCGGTAAACGAGTGATAGCCACTTGTAAATTGAAAAACTTCAAATTTAAAACACATAATCTTCTCTTGGTAATTTTCGTTTGGGTTTTGCCTATTTTCCCATCTTACGTAAAAACCATAATACGTTTGTCGCTCTTCAATATAAAGACAATGAGTAACTTTATACGTGTCGTTCTCTATCCAATCTGTTATTTGTGCTTGAGCATTTTCTCTTGACGTGGCTGATTTGAAAATTCTAGTATAATTTTCTTTTCCATACAGCGAAAACCCTTCAGGAAATTTAGGATTATTATTAAACGCTACAAATAGTTCTTCATCCGTTAATTTTTCTAAATCAACGCCCTTGTAATAGTTCTCTTGACTGCTGTAAATTCCGTCAAATAAATAGTAATCAACTCTATCGACGTAACCACTAAACAAAACGACGTCTTCGCAAATAGACACACTACCATCTTCTTTGTTTATTATCATTTGTTTTTTTACCAACTTAGGTGTTGCAGAAGATGAGAAATCAGGGCGCATTGGGTCAAAAAGGTTTGGCTCTAACACGTATATCGAATACACAAAATCTTCCCCTTCTTCAATTTCGGAAAAGCAAACTTTATAATAGCCTAACTGTTTATAGTTGGTATAGCAGTAAATATCTAATATCTGTTTCATTTTTTGCATTTCTATATTGCCAAACGATAGTGCATATCTACCTTCAACAAACTCGCCCAACTGAAAAAGATCACTTTTAAAACAAAGTATATACTGCTCGCAATATTGACCACTTGCGTCCCAAGTTAAAAGCACGCCATAATAATCATCTGTTTCTAAAACGACTTCACAACTTATAATCGTTTTTCTAAATTGTTTTTGGAATTCAAGTATTTGTTCGACAGTACTCTCTGCATCTTCAACAGATCGAGAAATACTATCGTAAACTAAAAGTTCTTCTGGTATAAAATCGTTAGGAAATTCTTGACCATAATAAAAATAGTCAATCCATTTTTCTTCAGTCAAATCGTCTATATCTTCTTTTGTCAAAGTGCGTGTATGTTGAACTTCTTCCTTTTTCGACTCTTCTTCAAAAGAACTTTCCTTTTCTATTTGGCTTTCTAAAAGACTTTCGCTTGACTGCCCGTTAGGTGATGTACAAAAAACGTTTGCCAAACACAAAACAATAATTATAAAAAATGCAAATAGTTTGTAAATATTTTTCATAAAACACCTCCTTAAAATTTTGCAGGTACTTTTTAGTTTATATTAAAAAACTTTCCGTCTTTAAGAGATTCTAAAATAATAGTAGCACTGCTGGTATTTGTTGCAAGTGGAATCTTTTGAACGTCACAAAGACGCAAAAGAGCCGAAACGTCAGGCTCGTGAGGTTGTGCTGTGAGTGGATCTCTTAAAAAGATTATTAAATCCAACTCTCCGTTTGCGAGCATTGCACCAATCTGTTGGTCTCCGCCAAGAGGTCCGCTCTTCATCCTCTCTATTTTTAAACCCGTTTCACCCATTATGAGTGTACCCGTTGTTCCCGTTGCATACAATTCGTATTTTGCAAGAACGTCTTTATACTTTTTTGCAAGCTCTATTATCTCGTTTTTCTTTTTATCATGTGCTATAAGTGCGATTTTCATTAATAACCCTCCTTGATGTAAATTTCACAAATAAACCTTAAAATAAGCTTTTTATACCCTCTATTATAAGCGGTAACAGATCTAACAGACAGATTAAATATCCGACTGTGAGCATCAAAATGCTCCAAATTATCTTTCGTAACAGTTTAAACATCTTTTCTCATTACCCCATCAAACGCTTTGCGCTTTTATTTTTTACTGCTTGGCTTTAATATTTGTCTGAAAAGAAATTGCTCTTTCCTTTAAAATTAATCCAAGAAAATTGTACGAATACTATCGATTTCCTCTTGCGTTACGCCGATGGAGAGTAAGAAACTTGCCACTTTATCCGCAAAGCTTTCCCCTTCGTAAGCATCAAGTCCATCGATAAGCGAGAGAATATTTCCGCCGTTATTTACGTTTCTGTTAACGTGCGCATAGTTGTAATAGAACGCCGACAGTTCATAATCGCGTACGAGGTCCGCCTTAGATAAGCCGAGCAATCCCTCTAATATAAGTATTGTCGAGCCTGCACGGTCTACTCCGTGTGTACAGTGTAAATATACGGGATACGCTTCGGGTTTCGCAAGATCGGAGAAAATTCTCCTCGTCTTTTCCGCATTCGCCGCCGCTAAAATACTCTCGTATTGCGCTGCATTATAAAAAGTGCGTGTAACGTCCTCGCCTAAAATACTGTATTTTGATACCTTTACGCTTTCCGAGCGCAAGTCAAAATCCGTTTTTATACCCAAAGAACGAAGCTGTTGTATTCCCTTTTCCGTCAAGCAAAAATCAGGATGGTTTTTGTTTTTGCCACCGTCAATTTCACCGCCACGGTAAAGAATCCCTTTTTTCACCGTTTTTCCGCTTTCAGTCTTCCAACCACCGATATCACGGACGTTGCTACCGCCGTCTAAATAGACAAAGCTGAGTGAATCCTGCGTTTCAACCTCTCCCTCGCCCTGCATTTTCGTTCCGTCTTGCATCGTCACAGAAACCCTGTAATAATACTTTGCGCCCGGTTGCAAGTTATAAACGTCCACTTTTTCCGATAGGAAAGGGAAATTGCATGTTTGTTCTATCTTTGCAAAATCCTTATCCTGCGCAAGCTCGATTTTCGCTTCTTCAACGTCAAAACTGTTGTCCAATTCATACGAAACGGTAAGCGGTTTACCCTGGTCGTGGCGATAATTACCACCAGGTAAAAATTCTGTAACGAGCACATCATCATCCGCTTGTAAATAGGATATTACTTCGTTATGTAAAAGACTGACAGGCGTTGTAAATTGTGATACCGTTAATTCCAAAACCTGTTCCTCATCACTCGTTTGTGAGCCATCCGTACCAGCAAGCAAAGCGTCGCACGCCGTAGTTGCGACTAAACAGCATAAACAAAGCGCAAACGCACAACAACGTTTTAATAATTTACTTTTTATCATTATATCCTCCAACCGCCCCTCTTTTAAAAGCGTACAAGTTTACTGTTCTTCGCCTTACATAAATACTCTCTTTCTAAAAAAGCCAATACTTTTCTTATAAAACTGTAATTAACAGTGTAAAATATGGTGGTTAAACAAGAGTCAAACCGCCGTATTTTTATTATGCATTTTTATTAACTTTCTTTTACTTTAGCGCCAACACAACCAAGGTTTCGACATGGGTCATAAGGCCAAAAGGTATATTTTTGTGTCAAAAACGGGGGTTATAAAGCCAAAAAGTCCTCAAATCATAGGTTAAAAGTAACATTTGTCCCTGATTTTTTAGCCGTTTTCGGAAACATATCATTCAAACATAAATGATAATTTTATTTGATTTTTTCTTGCGCAAATATAGCTTTAACGGCATGCCCAACTTGATCCTCAAGGCTTGACGTGGACAGGATTCAACACACTTCAGGCATCTAATGCACTTGCGGTTTGTTGTGCCCGATTTTATCGCTCCAAAGGAGCAACGCTCGGCGCAAAGATTACAGCCATTGCAATTTTCACTTTTCTGTATCGCAAGCCCAATCCTGCTTCTTAGTTTGGGGAAAATATCAGCTAAAGGATTTTTATAAAGTCTGGGGAGTTGTATATACGAGGGCTCTTTGACTTTTTCAACGATGGGCTTTAGTTCATCAAGGTCACAGAAAGCATCGTCATTGTCTATGTAGGAGTGTTTCGTAGGAATATACGCTCCCGCGACAATATTCTTTTGATAGTTTTTTTGAATTTCATATAGAACGTTTCCACAGCACATTTTTCCGTAGGTAGCGACAACCGTTAGATTTTCAACCGATATGTTCTTCAAAAAACTCTTTACAATATCGGGAATGTTTTGGCAGTGTACCGGAAACACAAGAACAAGATTTTGATAATACTCCGCACATTTTATTTCCATATCCGCAAGCGGATACCCTAATTGATTTGCAAAGTGCGTCGCGATTGCCTTGCTCTGACCTGTATTTGAATAAAAAACTACTGCGTTCATGATTCAAAATACTCCCGCATGATTGCGCACTCGGTTATTTCATCAAGAGAAAAGCCAAGCGAGGCTTTTAACTCCGCCAATGCGTCCTCTCTCGACAAATTGTTGCTTCGGCTCGCAATTGCGATTTCAAGTGCGCTGAATGGGATCATCGTACTTCTCATATGATAAAATCTTGCAAATTGCGAATGCTCCTTGCATTTTTCAATTTTGCAGCTTGTATGTAATCCCTTTTCGGTTTGTTCGGGAGCAACCCAACCGCACTCACGAATGATGGTATCCTTTATTTTTCTCCACTCATAAACGCCACCGCATATTTCATCAAAATCCACTTGCACAAATGCGGGAATATTGCCCGACCAAGAGGACGAACGGATCGCTCTTTTTAACGGACTCAGGATATTTGGAACTTCCTTGATGGCTTCGCAGATGTTATAGACGAGTTGGTTGGAATATCCTGCCAAATTCTTAATCTTACTATCGCCGTATGCGAGCTGCTTCATCGTGGCAAGGGTATGGAATTGCCCTTTTTTCAAAGGTGGGTGAAACGTTAAAATTCTACCGATGTTCAAAAAGAAATTCAGCACTTTGTTTTGCGGAAACGTGTAAGCAATTTGAGG
>JAFVQT010000022.1 GCA_017504655.1 Clostridia bacterium
AATAGCCGAATATGTAAATAATTTGCCAAGAATTGGCTTTGAATTTGGTATTGATAAGAGTTTTGCTGACTTTTCGTATATAGGCTATGGCCCTTATGAAAGTTATATTGATAAAAATATGTCTTGCGAATACGGTTATTATGAAAGTAACGCATATAAAAATTACGATAGGAATTTTATAAGACCGCAAGAGTCCGGAAGTCATTATTTTTGCAAGTATTTGAAAGTAAATAACGCTTTTACCGTTACTGCCGATAATCCGTTTTCCTTCTCGGTTAACCCGTATACGACCAAACAGCTTTGCGAAACCTTGCATAATCACGAGCTAAAGAAAAATGATTTTGTATGTGTTTGTTTGGATTTACATATGCGTGGAATAGGTTCGTATTCTTGCGGTCCGGTGTTGGATGCTAAATACGAGATTCCTAAAAAGGGAAAAATTGCATTTGACGTAAAAATTTAAAGGCTTTGCCTAAATAGTTTATATGATAAATAAAATCGTTTAAGATGTGAGAAAATGAAAGCAACATTAATCCCAAGGAGAATACTCGCTATCGCTCGTGGCGTTCTTGGTTTTCGATTGCTCGGCTAAGCGAACCGCTACGCGCTTTCGCTATCTCCGTTGGGGAGTAAAATAAAAAAGACACAACCGAGTGGTTAAGTAAGGAGAATTTGCCGAAACTCCGCAAGCGGAGCCCTCTCGGCAAGAATAACGCTCGCTAATGCTCGCTTATTGCGAACTCCCACTCCGTGGTCGTTCGTTTCGACTTGGGTGGTAAAATAAAAAATAGACATAGCACAGTTGCTATGTCTATTTTTTATGGTACCCCCAAGGAGAATCGAACTCCTGTTTCTGCCGTGAGAGGGCAGCGTCTTAACCGCTTGACCATGAGGGCATCTCAAATTGCTTACTTATAATAACATAATTATTTTAATTTTGCAAGAAAATTTAATAGGTTTTATAAAAATTTTTTAAAATAAAGAGAGTAGCTTCCGCTACTCTCAAAAATTTCCCCACCTGTGCCGTTTAAAAACAAAAATCAACCCGCTTTTGTGCAGGTGGGTGCGTTGACTGATAAATCCGTCTTCCTGTCATATAGGTCTGCTCCAAGACACGACCACAGGCTTTGCGTATTACCATTGTACAAACTGCTCCCTTATGTTGTTTTGTGGATACAATTATGTTTTTAACTCGAACACCGCAGGTTTTAAGTGCTTATTTTCTTCGTTAGCCAGCGTTTACTGTTTCGTTATCAAAACCTTGGTGACCAACAAGGTCTACCAAGTCTTTTCAACTCACGAGCCTTGACTATCTCGCATCTAAACCTCTAAAGGTTTTATAGCTTTATATACTTCGATATTCTTCGTTTCTATAAATGCTTGCCGATTAGGATGACCACAGAGGTCTATCCTATCCGTCAATCATTTATGAGCCTTGACTATCTCGCATCTAAACCTCTAAATGGGTTTATAGCTTTATATACTTCGATATTCTTCGTTTCTATAAATGCTTGTCGATTAGGATGACCACAGAGGTCTATCCTATCCGCCAATCATTTATGAGCCTTGGCTATCTCGCATCTAAACCTCTAAAGGTTTTATAGCTTTATATACTTCGATATTCTTCGTTTCTATAAATGCTTGTCGATTAGGATGACCACAGAGGTCTATCCTATCCGTCAATCATTTATGAGCCTTGACTATCTCGCATCTAAACCTCTAAATGGTTTTATAGATTTATAAACTGCATGATACTGCGTTTGCTGAAGCGATTGCTTTTAAATACCTGAACGAGTATAAAAGCTCACTCATGGGTGGAGCGTCACGCTCCAAACGTTACGCTGCCGTTAATCTTCTTACCTCTATTATACCAAAACAAAAATAAATTATGCAAATATTTTAAAGGTATTTGTTATTATAATTGACATTATTTGCACCGTGCTTTACAATATATACATAAGGAGAAAAATTATGCAACTTACTGTTTTAGGCAAATACGGTCCGTTTCCTAAAGAGGGTGGGGCAACCAGCTCATATCTTTTACAGGCAAACGGTAAAAATATTTTATTAGACTTAGGCGCAGGCTCTTTTGCCCGTCTTTGCAGGTGCATAAAGCCCGAAGATATAGACGTTATTATTTTATCGCATTTTCATTTAGACCATACGTCAGACATCGGTGTTTTGATATATTATTATCAAATTTTATTTGCCAAAGGGCATACAAAAAAGCCCATAGTTTTTTGCCCTGAAGAGGGTGGTCCGCTTGCGGAAACAGTAATAAATTGCCCTTATTTTAACGTTAATTTGGTGCGCGGTGGCGAAATTTCTATGGTTGACGATATCGACCTTGATTTTTTTGAAATGCGCCATCCTGTGCCCTGTGTGGGTGTTAAAATTTCTTGCGAGGGCAAGGTGCTTGCCTATACCGGCGACACTAACGTTTGCGATTGCTTAGAGGACGTGTTTGACGGCTCAGATACAGTGCTTGCCGACGGGGCGTTTCTGATGCGCGATTGGGAGATTTCAAAGCCACATTTAAGTGTGGAGCATATAGTCGGATTTACTAATAAATATGGCAATAAGTCGATTATTAGCCATATTAATCCAAAATACACAGAGGAAGAATTGCAAAAGGCAATTTCGGGCTTAGGGGATAGATGTTTGATAGCGCAAGAGGGAAAGACGTACAAAATATAAAGCCTATAAATTTCAGGCCCATATTGTTTTGCGCGTTATCGCTCTTTGCCGGAATAATTCTTTTTCGCAACTATCCGATTTTGGGTGTGTGGACAATTATAACGCCGGCACTGGTTATCGGTTTAATATGCGCAGTGTTTTGCATTGCGGTTGAAAAGGAAAAACGTCGGACTGTTTTGGTAACGTCGACGTTTTGTTTTATTTTTACAATTTTAGGAATGATAAGCCTTGGCGTAAAAATAAACTCAATGACAAAGCATAATGTAAAAGACGGATATTATACGGTAGTAGGCGAGGTTAAGGACGTTTATTACAAGCACGGGGGATATTACGCAACGCTTACCGATTGCACTTATAACGGAGAGAGGGGCAGTGATCTTTTTACCTACTATTTAGAAGAAAAGGTTGCTCTTTACGATATCGTAGAAATTAAGTGCTACGTACAAAGTGACGGTATAGTAAAGGGCGAGCCAATTTCTCATAGAATTATAAGCGGTTGGCCAAGCTACTCGGTAGAAACCTATTCTTGTAGGGTTATTGGCAAAAGCAACAGTATCGCCTCATGGTTTAAAACAAGGACGGACACTGCGTTTAAAAAGGTTTTGGGCGACGACTTCGGTATTCTATCTGCTCTTTTAAGAGGCGACGATTCCGAAATGCGTGAAACGGTAGACCTGTTCAGACTCGTTGGTATAGCGCATATTTTTGCTGTTTCGGGCTTGCACATCGGCTTGATTTTTACAGCACTTACGTTTATTTTAGACAAGCTTAAGACCAATAGGCTGTTAAAGATTATACTTATTTTTTCTTCGCTTGTATTCTATTCTTATCTGTGCGGATTTTCTCCGTCCTCGCTAAGGGCGGTAATAATGTGTACTTGCATGATGATCAGCAAATTGCTTGGACAAAAACATGACGGCTTAAACGCATTGTCTGAGGCGGGCATAATCGTAGCTTTAATAAATGCGACTGATTTGTTTTCTGCAGGATTCATTTTATCTTTTACCATTTGCCTGTCAATACTGATTTTAGCTCCGCCGATTAAAAGCGTTTTGTCCTTTATGCCAAACGAATTTTCGTCGTCTGTTTCGGTGCTGTTTGCATCTCAGGCAGCTGCGTTACCGTTGTCAATTAAAATGTTCAGTGGCTTTCCTATAGTATCGTTTTTTGCAAATTTTTTGTTACTGCCAATAGTTTCAATTCTATATTATGCAACCGTTATAGGTAGTATTATTTGTCTGATTTTGCCAATTAACGAGCATATAGCCCTATTTATTCCACAAGTTTTGACTGTTGGAATAAAGGGAGTGACTGAATTTTTAGCCGGGTATCCATTGATTATTGATTACGTAACGGTGCCGATAACGGTTATTTATTATACCTTGCTCGTTTGTATCTCGGATTTTATCAATATTCCTAAAAAGACAAAATTTGCATGCGGTGTAATGCTTGTTGTTTTGCTTCTTTTTATGGTAGTCAGAGGTTTTTTCGGTGTTCCCGACTAAAAATATAGGTTGATTTCTTGATTTTTACTATAATAAGTGATAAAATATATTATAAGTATGAAATTTAAAGATTTAAAGAAGAGTTTTGCATCGGGATTGATGCCAATATATCTCGTTACGGGTGACGATGCCTTTTTGGTTGAGCGTTCGACGAGGCTTATAATAGATGCGTGCAATATCGACGAGGGTTTAAATTTGTCAAGCTTTGAGGGTGGAGAGCTGAAGGGCAACAGCGAAAAGCTTATTTCTGCACTCACAAGCTATCCCTTTATGGGTGACAAGCGCGTAGTTCTTGCAAAGGAGTATTATCCGCTTACTGCCGATGTAAAGGCATTAAAGAGTTATTTTGAGGACCCTTGCGAAACGACTGTGTTTATAATTGCCAATATACAAAAAAGCGATGCTATCTTAAAACTGCCAAATGTAACGGAGGTTGACTGCTTTAAGGGTGACGAGGCGGTTGCGTCAATGTGGATAAAAAGCCAAGCGAATAAAGGCGGGGTGAAAATAACCCAAGGCGCAATTGATAAAATTATAAGCTACAGTAATGCCGATATGACTAAGATTAACGGCGAGATTGAAAAGCTTGTTGCATATGCTTTAAATAAGGGTGAGATAACACAGCAGGACGTAGAAGCGCTTTGCGTAAAGGAAACAGAATATCAGCTATACGAGGTTGTGGAGTTTATTTCGGCTAAAAAATACGAAAACGCGTATACTTGTCTTGTGGAAATGATGTCCTCATACGGTGACGGTCAAAAGCTATTCGTTTCGCTTTATTACCACTACAGAAGAATGCTGTATTCAGCCCTTTCGCAGGAATCTGATGCAGAGGTAGCGAGATATTTAAAGGTTAAGGAATTTGCTGTAAAAATGGCAAGAAGGCAAGCAAAGGCATACTCGGTTAAGAGGCTAAAGCAAATAGTTGATGCCTTAGCCCTATACGATGAAAAGTTTAAGCAAGGCTACGTGGAGCAAGGCTCTGCGGTTTGGAATTCGGTTTTTAACGTTTTGGTAGAGTAATTTTTTACTAAAGCATATATCGGTTGCTGACCGAATATAATTACAAGGAGAAAAACATGACCTTTCAGGAATTTATAACAAAAGTCGGTCAAACGTTTAGCGGAAACGTATGGACGATGTCTTTAACGATAGCGTTGTTATTTGTTATATTTTACTTTGCAATAAGCATTTTAAACCATAACAATGCAAAATGGGTAATAGTAGTTTTCGTGGCGTATATACTTGCGACGGGCATGGTGTTTATGCTTGCGGAGATTTCGGGCTGGAATTATTTTATAGTCCCCCTTCTCTTTATCGTGGCAATTGTGGCAATGTTCGCAACGGAAATAAAAAGAGGAATATGGAAGGTCAGGGTAAAAAAATCCGGCGAGCCGAGAAAGTTTGATAAAGGGCAACGCTCTTTTAACCAAAGCAAGTACGTGGACGAGATAGTAAAGGCTCTTTTGAATATGTCAAAAAACAACATCGGAGCAATAATTATTTTTTCCGACGAGAATCTTCCAAACTCAATTATTGAGAGCGGAACGGTTTTAGACGCCACCATTTCGGCTCCACTGATTGAAAGCGTATTTTTCCCCAAAACCCCACTTCACGACGGTGCAATGGTAATCGTGGGTGAAAAGGTGCATGCTGCAGGTTGCTTCTTGCCCTTATCGCAAGAGAGTAATTTACCAAAGGAGCTTGGTTCCCGTCACCGCGCAGGTATTGGCGTAACAGAGGCTATCAGCGTTATTGCGATAATCGTTTCTGAAGAAAACGGTATTATATCAATAGCGCAAGGCGGTAAAATAAGCAGATATGCGGATTCCGAGGCTTTAAGGCAAACTCTTTCGGAATTTTTCTGGCAGGTTCAGTCTGAATATATTGACGTAAAGGAGAATTAAAATGAAGAAGGGCTCAAAAGAAAAAACTTATAAAAAGGTGTTAAAAGAAGTCGTTTCCATCACAATAGCAGCCGCTTTAGCCGTCTTCGTTTTTGTCGTTTTAAATTTTGTATAAGGTAGCAAAGTTCGGTGGCTCGTCCATGGCTGATAAAGAGGGCTTTAGGCGTGTTGCCGAGTGGATACGGAGCGATGACCAAATAAAGGCGATAGTCCTTTCTGCAGGCGGTAAAGCAAAAGGATCTAAAAAGGTAACAGACCTGCTCTTAGATGCAAGTCAGTTGATTGTTAAGGGCGAAAGCATATCAAAAGCTTTAAACCCGTTTTTAGAAAGAGTGATAAGCGATGCAGAGGCTATAGGCTTAGTAAGTTTAATAAAAGATGAACTAATGACAATCGGGCAAGAGGTTGAAAAAGACTCCTCGCTCGATTTTATTTTGTCCAGAGGGGAGTATTTTTACGCAAAGCTGTTTGCAGGATACTACGGGCTTCCTTTTATAGACAGCGCAAGACTAATCGGGTTTTATTCTAACGGAAGGCTCAATATGGGCCTTAGCGAATTCCAAATCGAAAAGGCGTATGAAAAGCAGGGTAAATTTGTTTGCGGGGGTTTTTACGGGTCGCTTTCAAACGGCAAAATAAAGACCTTTACAAGGGGAGGGAGTGATTTTTCCGGGGCAATAGTTGCAAGAGGGATAAAGGCAGGGGAATATTTGAATTTTACCGACGTAGATGGGATTTTCCCCTTTTTGCCTACAAAGGAGAACTGCTTGCCGATAAAGGAGATCTGCTTTGATACGGTAAGGCTTTTGGGTGAGTTCGGCACAACGGTTTTACATCCGGCAAGCGTACTGCCACTGTACGGGACGGGTACGCAAATCACCGTAAAAAACACTTTTAATAAGTGCGCGCAAGGCACATTGATAAAAGAAGAAAGTAATGAAAGACCGTTTGCAGCAGCAATAAAGTCTGAGTGCAGATTTTTAAAGATTATAAAAAGGGGTAAGGGGTACGAATTGTACAGTCGCTTAGTTAAGGAGGGTGGCAAAATAATATGCGGAGCTTGCTCCTTCGATTTTGTGGAAATTTGCATAGAGGACGATCCTCAAGAAATGTCTTTAAATGCTAAAGACTTGGATTTTTGCCAAATTCAAGAGGACGTCAGTGTGTTTTATTTAACGCCGTGTGAGAAAACGGCAATGTCTGTTAAAAGACTGCAAAGCTTACAAATTGCTTTATTTATCGGGGTTTTTGATTACGGCGCATACGTGGCAGTAAAAGAAAATTATAAAAATCAAGCCCAAAAAGCGATATTCGAAAATTAAAAAACCGTTATTTTTACTTTTTTGTCACGGTGGTATCACAAAAGGGGTGTAAGATATAACCGTAGATAGGCGATATCTACGTTTAAGCAGCTCACACCATAATCCCCCTTAAAATACAAACACATAAAAGCGACTCTTTATGGGTCGCTTTTATGTGTTATTAAGGGGGTTACACGGAAAGTGAGGA
>JAFVQT010000003.1 GCA_017504655.1 Clostridia bacterium
AAACTTCATATCGTTTTTCTGTAATAAGTCAAACGCTTTTTGCCTGAACATTACTTCCTGCGAGAGTGCCATATCCGTAATTAACGTTGTCTTTTTCTTTCCCATCGAGCCACAGCTCATAGATACTATCGGTAGTTCGTTTATGAACCCGCAATTACGAGCTTCATAGTGGTTTAACCGACTTATAGCCACTCTTTTACGCCATTTTGCAAACATAACGTAACCTAATACGAGCCATACGGGTATGGGAATACTCTTGATTACCACTTGTAAATCTATAAATAACTTGCAAAATTGAATATAAATCGTTGCGAAATCGAAAGACATTACAAAATAGAAATAATATGCGAAAAAGGCTACTATTATCGTTGCAAGATTGAGTTGAATCGCCCATAAAATCAGCCACAAAATCCATATAAAATTATGGTCTTTTAAGAACTTTATATAGGCAGTAACACACCGCTTTATAGGCTGGTATGTATAGTTAGAAATCCACTTAAAAACTCTAAGCGGAACTGTGTCCTTGTTGTAATTATTATTGCTATTCTTATACAGTCGTTTTAGAAGCAGTATAAATATAACTATACACGGCAATGCTATGGCAAAAATCTTCATAAACGTAAGTAGTATTTCGCCCATAAATTTGCCGTAAGCAGATAGATTTTCTGCGCTAAAAAGGAGCTTGAAATAAGAACCTGCTTGCTCCTTAAAAGCGCTTAGATCTTCCGGTAAAAAAATGTTCCATTTCATTACTTCTGAAAATTCGGTTACAGATGGAACGCCGTTATATTCAAAGCCGAAAATTTTACTGCCGTAAAACTTAACGGATTGCCATAAATCGCCCAAACTTTCAAGTAATCGAAGGTAGGAAGTATTGAAACAGAACACACCAAGCAATATAAAACACAAGGATAACAGAACCGTAAGAGCTATACTAAATACTCTTAATCGTTTCATTTATACCTCCTGTATCGGTGATAGATAGTTGGCTACCCGTATAAATCAGATAGCCAACCAGAGCTACCGTAACGATAAGAAGGGTTATTGCTATAATCCTTTTTACCGTTTTCAATTTTTAGACCTCCTTATTTTGTTTTTGTTTCTGTTTTTCTTGCTTTTTCAGCTTTCGTTCTCGCTGCCAACTGTCTATGCTATCCTTAATTAGCCTTACGAGTGCCGCTAAGCCCTTAAAGGGTAAGCAAATAAGCCACCAAATGCCTTGTAACAGGTAAGGAAGCAAGGGAGCAAAAATTACAAGTAAAACAATAACCAACA
The DNA here is from genome assembly GCA_017504655.1 of Clostridia bacterium. Lineage (GTDB taxonomy): Bacteria > Bacillota > Clostridia > Christensenellales > Borkfalkiaceae > UBA10281. Next base: position 1,276 of record JAFVQT010000003.1, read on the forward strand.
GCACGCCAAGAATAATAAGCCACATATCAGGCTCGTCCATATCAAGGGGTGCGGATATATCTCCTACAACGTCAATGGGATTAGATACCGCCGGAATAACCTTATACACCCCATCACGGTTAAACGTAAGGTGGATAATATCAAAATCCATAAATACGTTTTCAGATGCGACGTATGCCTTATCGGTGTAGGTCTTGCCGTCTTTGGTATATGCTATCGGTGCAGAGAGATAATCTGTCTGTGCAAAACGGAACACAAACACCGTTTCGCCGTTTTGAATTGCATTGCTGTAATAAGCCTTGAAATCGTCCACGTCGTTGACGTTCATCAGTAAGTTGCCTGCGATAACCGCATTAGAACCTAAAACGTCGTTTTCTTTGACCTTATAGATCGGTTCAATGTTGTGAACAGAGCCGTCTGTTTTAGGCGGGAACAGGAAGAAATCCCAGAATTTATCCCAGCCGCTATGCGTATCGTCGTATGTAAGCATATCAAACGTATCGCCTGCGTCAAACTCAAAGCAGTTATAGCCGTAGTGTCTGCCAAACTCTATATCCCAAGCGTTCAATGCCGTAATCGGCTCTTCTGTCGGAGCAAACAAATCGGCACTTATTTGACCGCTTTTTGTAGGTAGATAGCCCAATACTGCGCTATTGCTGTAATTGTAGATATAATTCTTTAATTCTTCGCCCGTAAGCGTATAATCGGCTGCGCTTTCACCACCCGTATAAAACAGGTATGGAAAGAACTCTATCGGGAAGCCCATTCCGTCATAATCATCATTAGACAGCTCAGATTCATTTAGAGCGAGCCACCATAACGCAAAAGCATTTTGGGAAGTAATACCGCCCGTTGCCGTATAATCGCTGAACATTTTATATTGCAGATTATTCCAACCGCTTGGTGTAAACATAGTACCCGTGTAGTTTTTAAGGTAATCGTACATACCTTTATCTTCGGTTACGATGACAGGCCCGGTTCGGTATTCATACCATTCAGCTTTTATCTTTTGCAGTGCGCCATAACGCTCTAAAAGCGAATTGGGAACGGAAAAATATACGGAATGTAAATCGTTCTGATGCCCTTCGCCTAAGTGTGAAACACTATCCATACGGTAGCTTGTATCTCTTACGTCAAGGCTGACCGTTTCAAGCTCGGTTACGTCGCAAACAAGCGTAGATTCTGCGTTTTCGTCAGGCCCGCAGCCTTTGACATAACCCGTAAATTTATACGTGCCGCCTACGCTATAATCCGTAGCGGTTTCATTTCCTTCCGTTACAAGCTCAATGCCTGAAACGTCATAACGTCTTTCGTTGCTATTGACACGCTGTAATATGGTTTTACCGTCTGCGCTTTCGTGGTCGATGATCTTGAACTTATAAAACAGCCCATAATAGTCCGGCTCGGTTGACATACTGCAAAATTGTAAATCAAACTTTTCATAATCCGTAGGATTGCCGTCTGCGCTATACTTGGTAGCAAGCTGAATTTTATTATTCTTGTTGTCCGTATCTATCGTTAAACCTTGCGGATTATAGAAGTACACGAACAGCCCATAATTGCCTTGCTTGCTTTCCTTATACGAGTAGGAATACTCTACGAAATTTGCGATGGAAGGTCGCTTTATAAGCCCCGTATCGTCAAACGGATATTCCAAAATATTGAACTCCGAAGAACTACGCAAATCGTCAAGAACGTTGGTTTTTACAAAGCTCGTATTGACCTCTTGGGCGTATGCTACGGCAGGAAATCCCGCCGTAAGCACAGTTGTTATGACCGTTAAAAGCACCAATAGAGCCGAAAGTAATCTATGTTTTATTTTCATCAAAATAAGATCGCCTCCTTGTCAAGAATTATGCTTTCTACGGGTATCGTTTCGCCCGGATCTACGTCATCAGGCGGTGTTATGTCAGAACCGTTTTCGGTAATTTCAAAAATCACCTTATACTGAACGGCATTATCGTAAGAACTTACCACAAGCGTAAAGTATTTGCCGTACTCAATATTGTCGGGAACGTCAACGGTTTTCCCCGTATAGACCTGACTTAAAATGTCTTGCATTGTAAACGCTTCCGGAGCTTGCAGAGTAAAGCCGTTATCCGTCATTTCTATCGAAAACGCATCCTTCATACTGACTAAATCAGTAAACCATTTTTCCTCGCCGTCAACAGTGTATTGGAACTCTGTCGCTAACGTTGCGTTAGGGATAATATCTACGGAAAAATCATAAGGATTTTCTATTGCTTCTCCCTCGTTGGAATACGCAACAGTAAACTCATAATTTTGTCCTGCATAGATAGTCATTTCGCTTTCAAGCGCAACAGCATTTCCGTTAAAAGCTACGGTAAAATCGGTGTATTTTCCGTTCTTATTTTCGCTTGGCAACAAGAAATATACAGCAGCCCCAATTACGCCGAATATCAACAAAACGACTAATACGTATGTCAATATTTTGCTCCATTTAGAGGGTTTGTTTTTTATCTTTGCGCTCATAATTCCACCTCATTAAAATTCAAGTGCGTTATTATCAAGCGTTACACTTATAACCTCGTTGGAAATAGTAATATAGCCTTCAAAATCCTCAAAAAACGCAGTGCTTCCGTCTGCTTTATCGCCGTTAGTTTCGCAAGTAATCTTAATTGCGCTGTATCTTTCGCTGGATAGCATTCTAAAGAACTCGCTCTTATAGGTATCAGCAAAAGCACTGTTTTCTCCACCCGAAAGGTGAGGTAATACACCCATCATATAATCGTAGAAATCTTGGAATACGTCGGCAAAGGTGATGCTCGTTTTATATCTGTTGCTTGAAGTGCCCGCATACTCCCATTTGCCTTGATTAAAATACTCTGTAAGAATGTCTTGGTCGTTTTCAGAAAGTGCATTATATGCGTCAACTGACGTAATATAAGACTCAAACATACTTTCAACCGAACCCGATTCAATCGTTCCGTTAAAATAACTCATATGTACCGGCACAGAGTAAGTAATATCCGTCGTGTAATCGCTATAAGTGAATTTGGCTGTGGGATTTAAGGTTGCCGTACTCGTAGAGGACAAAATACCCGAACCACCATTAGCAATATCTACACCGAAGAAATTGATAGTATTGGACGTAAGACGCTTCAAGTAATCAACCGAACACTCTGCTTTTGCATAAGGATTATCACGGCTTGAAACAGTAATTTTAATCTGTTCGCCAAAGTCTGCAAGACAAGTAATCGTTGCGATTGTACTACCATCGCTTTCGGGGGTAACGGTTACATAATCAGTAACGGTCTTACCCGTAGCCCAAGCACTATCGGGATTTACGAACGCTATGCTCCAATCTACGAGCTTATTAGCTGCTTCTTCGGGGAGAACGGTTGCTTGAACAGTAACGCCCTCAGGTGCTGTTGTACTTCTAACCGAAGGTGAAGAAAAAAGCATTCTTGAAGAAAGCTTGTAAACAGTTCCGCTTTCAAGCTCCGTACCGTTTTCATCGGTTACAGTGCCTTCGGGAACAAATACTTCATTTTCGGTTTCGGGAACATGAGTTTCCTCGTTAGGTCTGAGCTGTAAAAAAAGTGATGCTGCTACGCCGAACAAAAGAACGGCGATTAGGAAGAAGGCGACTACCCATTTAACAGTATCGGACTTCTTGTGTTGGTTAAAATCGTTATAATAATTCATAAAAATACCTCCTAAAAATTAAATAATTAAATTTTCTTCGCTTAAAGCGAGGTTAATCACACCGTCGGTAACATAGATTTCTATATCGCCGTAGGTGGATTCATCTCCATCAACGCCTACACGTAAGAGTGCAAAAGGCTGTGAAGCGAGAAGTTCACTGAAATAATCTACGCAAGTGGTTAACACCGCAAGTTCCACGAAAGGAGCAATA
>JAFVQT010000023.1 GCA_017504655.1 Clostridia bacterium
GGGGGGCGTTCTCTTCTTGCGACAGTTTAACAAGCGTAGTAATAGGGGACGGCGTAACGAGTATTGGTGATTGGCCGTTCGTCGGTTGCTACAGTTTAACAAGCGTAGTAATAGGCGACAGCGTAACAAGTATTGGTTATCATGCGTTCGCTTTTTGCGACAGTTTAACAAGCGTAGTAATAGGTGATAGCGTAACGAGTATTGATGATTATGCGTTCTATAATTGCGACAGTTTAACAAGCGTATATTATAAAGGTACAAGTAGCGAGTGGAGCAGTATTTCAAAAGGCTCAGGCAATTCATATTTAACAGACGCTACGAGATATTATTATATCGAAAACGAGGCTGACGTGCCGACCGACGGTGGAAACTACTGGCACTACGTAAACTGCGTGCCAACTGCTTGGTAAATGCAAAGCATTTAAGTAAAAATAAAGAGGAGCGAAAAATTTTCGCTCCTCTTTTATGCTGAGAAATCAGTCTTCTAACTCGCCGTAATCTTCAGTTTGCTCTTGTTTTTTAGTCATTTCGGAAACCTTTTCCTTTATGGCACACTGTCCGTCTTTTACAAGCTTTCTCGCCTTATAAGAGTTTGCAATAATAAGCGCACCGCCTACCATACCTAAAAAAAGACCTATAGCAAAATTTTTATCCATGATTCCTCCTTTTCTTCCCAACCTTATTATGAGCAAAAAGATAAAAATCTATGCAAAAATGTCTAAAAATGTCGTAACTCTTCTAAAAACAGTTGAAAACGGCGCAAAATAGTGCTATAATCAAAGCGCAATTAACGTATAATTTAAGGAGATGCAGGTGGGTAGAATAATTGCCTTTGATATTGGCGATAAAAGAGTAGGGGTTGCTATTTCAGACCCGTTTGGTGAAATGGCTCTTCCCGTAGAAACCTATTGGCGTAAGGGCTTTGAAAAGGATATTGATTATCTTATAAAGCTTGCCAAGGATAAGTATGCCGAGGTTATAGTTTGCGGGCTTCCCGTAAATTTTGACGGTAGCGAGAGTGAGCAAACCGCAAAAACGCAGGAGTTTATAGACAAGCTTAAAGAAAAAACCGATATAAAGGTCGTTACTCAAGACGAGAGGTTTTCTACAAAGCAAGCGAGAAATCTTTTGCTCGAGGCAGACATGCGCAGAGAAAAGAGAAAGGACGTTATAGATAAAATTGCAGCGTCGTATATTTTAGAGGATTACTTAAGAAAAATAAAATTGCAAGGAGATAAATAGCAATGAGCGATAAATATCAAGAGAACGTGCAAGGCGAAGAGCTTACCGACGTTGTAGAGCTTACGGGTGAGCAGGGTGACGTTTTAAAATTTTATCATATCGGCACGATAGAGTACAGTGGCGATTGGTTTGTCTTTTTTCAACCTGCAGAGCCTATAGAGGGCACCGACCCTGACGAGCTTGTTATTTTTAAAATTGGTACGGAGGGTGACAAGGAGGTGCTTCTCCCCGTAGAGGACGAGGCTCTTTTAGACGAGGTTTACGCAGAGTTTATGCGTGAGCTTGAGGACGACGATGAGGTCTACGGCGAGGATACCGCTTGCTCGGGCGATTGCTCGGCTTGTAGCGGCTGCGCCTTTGAAGAAGAGGAAGACGAAGAGTAATTTTTTAGGGTTTTAATATTAAAATTAACCCACCCCTAAGCTGAAATTTCAGCTTAGGGGTGGGTTTTGCTTTATGCAAAATTTTTAACTCGTTAAAACTAAAATTTTGTATAATCAGCACGTTTGTGCTACAATTTTGAGTTTCTATATCGAGCTTAAATTCAGCTTTATAAGTCGTCTACGTCTTGAACGGGCTCTTCGTATTCACCTGCAATATAACTGCCGGTATAACTGCCAAGCGGGTCAAAATTAGACTTGAGCTTTTGTGTGATATCCTTTTTATTTCTTTTACTTTGTTTCTTTTTCATTTTAGTCACACTTAGTACAGTTTTTCTTTGCCTTTGAAGTACAAGACTTAGTCTTGCTTTGCGACTTAGATTGAGTTTTCTTATTGTTTGAATTAGTAGTTCTCATTTTTTCTATAAAAGCCCTTTATAGCGATGGGCTTTCTTTACCTCCTTCGCTATTATTGTGCAACAAAAATTCAAAATAATACACAAAGCGACAATTTTTCGTCAGTCACTTTTTTTTGCAATTATCTCGAGCGATTCTCCGTCTACTAAATAAGATACCGTCTTTTCTTTATCAATAATGCCAACGTACCAATAATCGTATCCGCCGTTATTTATAAGCCTTATCCTAAGCTCTGCATTTTCTTCAATTCTTTTTGCAAAGTCCTCTTCGCTACTTAGCATTTTCAGTACGTCGCCGTAGCTTTTGGTTGACGGACATTTAACACTTTTAAGAGTGATTTGCGAGGCTTTCCCGTTAACCGTCAAGCTTATTTCAAGGCTCTTTTTTGGCAACTCGTTAACCTTAACCTGACAGCTTAAAAGGGTTGGAATTTGCTTGAATTCAAAGTCCTTTGAATAATTTTTTTTATTCAAAGAAAAAGCTATAGAGCAGTTTTCAGTATTTTGAGCGGGGTTTTTTGTCTTTAGCTTAAATGTGATTACCTTTTCAAGCTTTCCTACTGCTCCGTCGCTTGAAAGAGGTGCTTCAACCGTGTCTGCAAGGGCGGTCAAGGTAAAGTCTTTACAGTCGTACGCATAAATATCGTTTCTCAGCTGAGAAATTTTACTGTCGAGCTTGCTGTTTTTGCCACAGCAAGTCAGCGCTGAGCATAGCACGGTAATAATGATAAACAGTTTTTTAATCAAAAAATAATTCTCCTATTTGAAATTTATGCGAAAGATGTATGAATAATGAACGTTTTTTATAAAAAACGTTGATTTTTACTGCCGTTTATGTTATTATTACACTTGAGGTGTATTATGAAAGGGACGATTATGAAAACTGCGCTTATTACTGCGCTTTCACTTGTTTGTATTTTGTTTTTAGGTGTTTTTTCAACCTATCTTTTTGCACCAAAGCTCTCGGCAGAGCTCAGTTACAATTTAGGCATGAAGGGCTTGTCCTCGTCTTGCTACGAAAGGGTTTATAAAAAGACGGGTGAACTGGATGATTTAATCGTGGTTATTGACAGTGCGGTTTACGCCGAAAAAACTGAAACCGTAGAAAAATACGGTTTAATTTTGTTTGACACCTACGGCAAAACCTCAGAATTTGCAAACTATTGCAGGAAAAACGACGAGGGGCTCACCGAGGATGATTACAGCACCTACGACTATTACGCAAACACCGTTTTTATGGCTCTTTACAATAGGGGCGAAAAGGAAAAGGCAGCCGAATTTGCTATACGCAACATGGTAGCTTATTCTGATAAATGCGCATTAAAGATGGCTGTGATTTTGGCTGACCCCACTAACGATAGGGCTTTTGGCGACTTTTTGGTTGTTAAATACAAAAGCTTAATGAAGGAAATCAATACGGCAAATTATAACGAATTCAGAATTGAAATGCGCGCATATAAAAATGCGGACGGCAAAGAAGTTTACAAGTTTTAACGGAGAATATTAATGGAAGAAAATTTACGTCAAATAAACGCAAGATGTCCGTTTTGCGGAACAGACCTAACTGTGGATAAGGGGGAGGTTAAAATTACCTGCTCATCTTGCAATAAAGAGATGCCTGCTACTATGGCTATCAAGTATTACGAATCTTTAGTCGGCACTCCGGCTGAGGCAAAGGAGGCTCACGGCGAGGATTATCAAAGGCTTAACTATATTTTAGACGAAATTTACGGGCTTATTGATATTCAGGAGTGGAAAAAAGCTGAAGAAAAGTTTGAAGAGGCTCTCACCTTGAGCGATACCGATTACAAGGTTTATATGGCTATGGTGGCTATAAAAACTAAAAACTATACCGACTTAAAGGACGAGGAGCATACCGAGTATATCAACAAGGCGATTGCTTGCGCAGATGCAGATTCTAAAAAGGAAATAGTTAAGATATACAGAGAGTACTATCATAAGCGTGGGCTTAGCGAAGAGGAATTGCAGGAATACACGGGCGAGGAAAATCAAATAAAAAAGGCAAAGCTCGAAAAGGGCTTAAAGTCGATGATTCCCGAATATATGTCAAAGGAAAAACGTAACAAGGTATTTTTAGCTCTATTCCCATTATTGATAGTGCTGGGGGTTGGTGTTGTAGTGCCTTCAATGTTTATTGAGGAATTAGCGTGGTTTTCAATCGTAGGGGCAGTGGTTACAATAGTTGGCTATCTGCTTTTCAGAACTTGGTTTATAAACCGTGATAAAATCAAGGCATTCAACTGCTTATTAGACCTTTACGATTTTATAGACGGTCAAGATTATAACGAGCAAACTCTCGGCGTTTTATATGCTCATATGCAAAAGCATTGCGATAAGTTTATGGATAACGCTCCCATCGTGTCTTTAGCGGACGATACAGGCAGAATGATTGATTTCATTATTACCATGAGGGATAACGAAATGAACAAATTTATGCTTTCAAGTAAATATTTTTCACAATTTGTATCGGAAGACGGTGAATAAAATATGGTTTATACTATTGAAAACAGCAATTTATCGGTTAGCGTAGAAACAAAGGGCGCACAGCTTAAAAGCGTATTTTCCAAGCATACGGGCGTTGAATATCTTTGGCAAGGCGACGCAAGGTATTGGACGGGTAGGGCGTATAACCTTTTCCCGTTCGTGGGCAGATTTGCAGAGGGTAAATACGTCGTTGAGGGTAAAGAATACGCAATGGACAGGCACGGCTTTGCAAGGGGCAGTGAATTTGCTTTAACGGAGCAGACGGATAATTCTCTCACCTTTGAAATAAGAGAAACAGACCAAACCCTTGCAATTTACCCGTTCAGATTTATTTTTACCGTTAAATTTAAAATTGAGGGCAAAAGGCTGACCGTTAGATACGGCGTTAAGAATATGGGTGAAAATACTATGTATTTCGGGCTTGGAGGTCACCCCGGGTTTAACGTCCCCTTTGACGGTGGCAGATTTGAAGACTATTTTGTTGAATTTGAAGAGGTTGGCTCTCCAACTCAAGTCATTGCCAACGAAAAAGGACTGATGACTACAGAGCGCAGGGCTATGGAGCTTGAAAACGGAAAAATTATCCGTTTAGAGCACGGGCTGTTTGATAATGATGCAATTATAATGCAGGGCGCGTGTAAAACAGTGTATATAAAAAGCGACAAAACAAAAAGAAGTATTAAGGTAAGCTATCCAAATATGGATTATTTGGGTCTTTGGCATATGCCCAAAACCGATGCCCCGTATCTTTGCGTAGAGCCATGGATGACTCTTCCGTCGCCCGACGGCAAGCCAGAGGTATTAGAAACTAAGGAAAACATTGGCGTTTTAGAGCCAAATCAAGATTTTTCGATAGATTTTGATATTGAAATAATCGAATAAAAATATTTCAAAGGAGGAAGATTGTGTTTTGTACTAAGTGTGGATATCAAGTAAATGACGATTGCCGTTTTTGCCCTAAATGTGGCAGTTTCTTAGGTAATCAAGCAGAAAAAACGCCTAAAGATGAAGCTCATAAAGATTTTTTTGAAGAAGCAACCGAAGCTAAAGCAAATGATAAAATAGTGGAAGAAGCTCCTGTCGTAAATAGCGCAGAGCCTACTGCATACGAGGTTGTAGTCGTTGACATAGGAAGCAAAAGGATTGATTTTATGAAATTTGTCATGGCTAAATTTGATGCGGACCTTTCAGCTGCTAAAAAGATAGCTGAAAGCGTGCCTGTACCGATTGACATTTTTGACAGAGAAGAGGACGCTTTAAAATTTGCTATGGAGGTGTCTGACCTCGGCGTTAAGGTTGAAGTGCGCCCAAGCTATAACGTAAACGGCGGAGGCGTATTAACTGCATCAACCAAGGAAAGCTCTCAGTATACTCAAGAGGAAAAGAAGAAAATGTTCTCAAGCGGGACTGTTTTAACCTTGATATCCTCAGTATTTTCGTTGCTTACCACTTTGTTTTTCATATGTTTACCTTTAATAGAGGACGAGGCTGTTATAGGACTTTGCTATTATGCTATAGAGAGTATTCTTTCACACGGATTTAGCGTCAGTACACATTTATTATTCTCATATATATACATAGTTGTTGCTATAGCTGTAATTTCCATTTTGGTTAACAATATAAAAATACTTGTTACAAGTATTAAAGCACAAGCTAACGTTAAGGAAAATTTTGAGGCAATGCTCAATAAAAGGTCTACAAATACTATGGAAACCATCCTTAAAGACAGTAAGGGTAACCAATCAGGCAAGGTTTGGGGCTCGCTCATTTCAGAAGTAGCAATTGTATTTTTGCTTTCGGGCGGTGGTCAGATAGTTATAACTTCGTTGATTATAATTATAAGCTGTGCGGTGGCTGCACTTGTTTTAGACAAGATTGCGAGTAACTTAAAAAATAACGCATCCAAATAAAGAAAAAGCCGTAAGCGGGGAGAGCTTACGGCTTTTAATTGGCTTTTGAGAAAAACTCAAAGCTATATCCTTAAACAAGTTTGTTTAGGTCAAATTAAAAGGTTAAAAATTCCAATTGCTTTTCGGGGAGGTTGTCCCAATACTTTAAAGGTAAAAACTGCTTCATAAGTCTATGGTTTTTACGTTCTTTTATATTCACGCTCTTATAATACGTTTGCCACAGCTTTTTAAAGTTGACCTCTTCATCACTTAAATATATTGTTACTTGTCTGTCCTCTGCGTTTACCTCGGTTACCTTGTAGCCGTCATACATGCCTAAAACGTTTCTTTTAGTATCGTGAATTATAAATGCTTGATCGGCAAATCTGCTTGCAAAGTGTGGCATTAAAAGCCAAGTGATATCGTTTTCGGGGGTGTAGTGGGCGTAGTAGTAGCCGTCTACGGATTGCTCGAATCTGATAAAGCCCTTAAAGCGGTGTATTTCGTTGGTAACCTTTTTAATAAGGTCGCTGAACGCCAAAACGCGACTGTCTGCAAAATTTTTGGAAATATCCGCCTTTTTATTGTCTATCGCGCATTTAATATAGTTAAAAATAACCGTAAACTTGTCCTCCTGTCCGCTTTTGAGGGCAAGCGCAATGTCCTTTAAAAGGTATGGCGTTGCAAGACCCTTCAAGCATTTAGAAACACGAGATGATTTGGTTACGTCGCTCTCTATATTATATATTTTGTCGCAAAAGCCAACCTGAACTTCTTTATCTGTAAGGCGGTTTGGTATAAGCTTGCCGTAGTATGCATCGAAAACGCATGTCAAAAGTCCGATTTTAGTTCCGTCAAAAACGTAAGTTGTCATAATTCACCTATTAAAACGCTCGATTTGATTTCGTCGTTTGAAAACATTGATAGTTGTGATAGCGAAACGCTATCTGTGCTTGTCAGCAGTAAAGTGTTTTTTACCGCAAGCTGATTTTGTGTGCCGAAAAATTTTCCGTTACACGTTATAAAGTTTATTGCCCGTTTTAAAACTATGCGCATGTTTGCAAGGTCTTTAAAATCGAGCTTTGTATACCTTCTTGCATTTACTATTTTGTAAGCACCCTTAAAGCCTATTCCCGGTACTCTTACCAAAACCTCGGGTGGAGCAGTATTGATTTCCACAGGGAAGAATTCGGGGTGCTTTAATGCCCAATGGCACTTAGGGTCGTAGCCCTCGGGCAGGTTTTCGTTTTCGTTTAGAATTTCCTCAGCCGTAAAGCCGTAAAATCTAAGTAGCCAATCCACCTGATAAAGCCTGTGCTCTCTGAGAAGTCCCACGGGGGTTGTAGGTAGGTTAGAGTTGCTTTCATTGGTTGGCACGTATGAGGAAAAGTAAACTCTTTTCAACGAGTATTTTTTATAAAGTCCTTGCGTAAGCCGTATGATTTGACCGTCAGATTCAGGCGATGCTCCTACTATCATCTGAGTTGTTTGTCCTGCGGGCAAAAATTTATTGTATTTAAGCGATAGGGCTTGTCTTTTTTCGTTTGCCATATATCCCATCGGGGAGAGAATGCCCGTCTTGCTTTTTTGGGGAGCTAAAAGCTTGAGGCTTCTCTCCGACGGAAGCTCTATGTTAAAGCTCATTCTGTCTACGTATTCGCCGGCTCTCATAATCAGCTTTTGATCGGCAGAGGGGATACCCTTTAAGTGAATGTAGCCGTTAAAGCGATATAGCTTTCTAAGGCGTATTACGGTATCCAAGAGCTTTTCCATTGTGTTGTCAGGGTTTTGATCGACGGCTGAAGAAAGAAACAGCCCTTCTATCATATTCCGTCTGTAGAAACTTATGACAAGCTCGCAAATTTCTTCAGGGGTTGCCTCGGCCCTCGGTACGTCGTTACTGCGCCTGTTTACACAGTATTGGCAGTCGTAAGAGCATTTGTTTGTGAGAAGAATTTTAAGTAGAGAAATACACCGTCCGTCCTCTGTAAAGGAGTGGCAAATGCCTGCTATATCGGCGTTGCCTATGCCCCCTCTTACGTTGCGCCTTGAAGAGCCGGATGAAGAGCAAGAGACGTCGTACTTTGCGCTTTCGGTTAAAATTTTTAATCTTTCATAATCAATCATATCAAAGCGCAACCTCACGATTTTCTCACGTTTAATAAAAAGCACATTTATAAAATTGCATATAAAACCTGCGATTTATTAGCTTTTACACAAAGGCGAACAAATGTTCGTTTTCTACATTATACTACAAGGTTTTACAAATGTCAAACAAATGTTCGTATTTTTATAAAAAATTTTTTTGCCATAAATTTATAAAAAAAAGAATGGGCAATTGCTCATTCTTTCATTTTTTATACGGTCTGATTTGTTTGATTACACGTACAACAGTAATTAGCAGTAGTTTCCAAAGCAAGCAACAGCAAAAGCTGGGTGAGTGATATTGACCCGCTTGAGTAGAGCAAAAACAGAATGCCCAATAAAACAATATTATCGTTAAACATAAAATCTCCAAAAGGTTACAAAACCCAATCTGATTATACTTTATGCGACAAAATCTCTCATTATGCAAAATTGACAAAAAGGCAACGAAAAATTAAAATATAAGTATGAGTAATGCGTATTTAAAATTAAACGACAAAACGGGTGCAATGGTAGAAAGCTACGTGCCCGACGGTGAGCTTTTAGACGAGTTAACGGGGATATTTTCAATCTTTTCCGATAAGACCAGGCTTAGAATTCTATCCTCGCTGACGATAACCGATATGTGCGTTAGCGATATATCCGCAGTTTTAAAGATAAACCAGACGACGGTATCCCATCAGCTGAGGCTACTAAGGAACTTAGGGGCGGTAAACTGCTACAGGTGCGGTAAGATAGTTTATTATTCATTAAAAGACGAGTTGCTGGGTGATATACTGCTTAAGGGAATTGAGTTCTTAAGTAAATAGCAAAATAAAAACGCCGTTGCGAAACCTCGCAGCGGCGTATATTTATTATTAATGATTAAATTATCTGCATTCGTCAGCCTTGCCTGCGCAACCTAAAACGTTAACGAGCTTGTGTTCAACGATTTGCTGTACACTTGCTCTTGCATCGCCAAGATACTGTCTTGGGTCGAAGTGGTCCGGATGCTCAACGAAATGCTTTCTAACAGCAGATGTGCAAGCCATTCTGAGGTCAGAGTCAATGTTGATTTTACATACAGCCATAGTAGCAGCCTGACGGAGCATTTCTTCGGGGATACCGATAGCGTCCGGCATCTTTCCGCCGTATTGGTTAACAAGTCTTACAAATTCCTGAGGAACTGAAGATGCGCCGTGTAAAACGATTGGGAAGCAGGGAAGGCGTTTGCCAACCTCTTCTAAGATGTCAAATCTAAGCTGTGGCTTTTGACCCGGCTTGAATTTGTATGCACCGTGAGAAGTGCCGATAGCAATTGCGAGAGAGTCGATGCCTGTCTTAGTAGCGAATTCGTAAACTTCGTCCGGGTCGGTAAACATAGCGTCTTCGCTATTGACGTTTACGTCGTCCTCAATACCTGCAAGCTTGCCAAGCTCAGCCTCTACGGTTACGTTTCTGTCGTGAGCGTATTTAACAACCTCACGGGTAATTTCCATGTTTTTAGCAAGGTCGTATTTAGAAGCGTCTATCATAACAGAAGTGAAACCGCCGTCAATACAGCTCTTGCAAAGCTCAAAGCTGTCGCCGTGGTCAAGGTGTAATACGATAGGAAGACCGGTGTCTTCTTCTGCAGCTTGAACAAGGTGTTTAAGATAAATTGGATTAGCATATTTTCTTGCACCCGAAGATACTTGAAGAATAAGGGGAGCGTTTTGTTTAACGCCTGCACTAACGATACCTTGTATCGTTTCCATGTTGTTTACGTTGAATGCGCCTATAGCATAACCGCCCTTATAAGCCATTTCAAACATTTTTTTGGAATTAACTATTGGCATAATGTCCTCCGAAAGTTTTTGTTCGTATACATTATACACTATTTTTTTAATAACTGCAAATAAATAAATACAGATATACTTGACAAATTGATTAAATTTTATTATAATAAAATCACTGAATCGATGTTTGTTCGGAGAGGAAGCGCAAAATTATACAGTAAACCTGTTTTCGGATTTATTCGCAAAATAGCTTTGCACAAAATATCACGGTAATATTGCGCATACTCTTGTCCTGAGAGTATGCTTTTTATTTAGGAGAATTTATGAGAATTGCAGTTATTGGAATAGTAATAGAAAAGGATAGGTCTGCTTCTTCTAAGGTCAACGAAATTTTATCCTGCTACGGTGATTACGTAATAGGTCGTATGGGTGTTCCCGATAAGGCGAACGACGTATATTGCATAAGTATTATAGCAAAAGCCACAACGGAGATTATTTCGGCAATGACAGGCAAGCTCGGCAGAATAGATAACGTGACCGTAAAATCTGCGGTGACAAACGTTGAAGTTTAAGGAGATATTATGAAGAAATTTTTAGCACTTTTAGTCGTTTTAATCACTTCGTTTACCTTTATAGCCTGCGATCCTGCAAGCAGTGACGGTAAAGACGAAATTGCGTTTAATCTCGGCGTGGTAGACGGCGCACCTGCGCTTGCAGTCGCAAACGTTATAAACGGCTACGATTTTGAGGGAGAGGAATATTCTGTAAAAACCGGAGTAGAGCTTTCCGCAAACGCTCAGACTATAACCGCAAGCCTCATCAGCGGTGATCTGGATATGGCAATCATACCTTTAAATTTAGCATCAAAGCTTTACAATGAGTCTAAAAACCTCGATATAAAGCTTGCAACCGTCAACATTTTCGGCTGTCTTTATATGATAGGTAAAACCGACGTTGCAAGTGTTGAGGATTTAAAGGGTAAAATAGTATATACGGTAGGTCAAAACGGTACGCCTGAAATTATTTTTAATTTCTTGCTCAGTCAATCGGGCGTGGAGTACGAATACGGTGACGAGGTTGTAGACAGCAATAAGGTATACGTTAAGGTAGCCTCGCAAGCAAGCGAGATTATTCAAGCAATAAACGGTGGACTTGCAGATTATGCTATTTTAGGCGAGCCTGCGGTTACCAACATCTGCGCAAAAACCGGCTCTCACGTCGTTTTGGATTTGCAGGCTGAATGGAAAAAGCACCATCCGGAAGGTAAATTTGTTCAAGCGGGTTTAGTTGTTAAGGGTAACGTTGCAGAGAAGACGGAATACTTAGATGCATTAATACAAAAGCTTATGCAAAACGAAGAATATTTAACGGCGAACGTTTCTTCGCTTAAAGATATTTATACCCAAAAGGAAAGCGCATCCTTAAAGCTTGACTTTACTTTGGAAATACTTGAAAGATGTAACGTAGGATGCTCAAGAGCATCTGTAGAAAAAGCAAATATAGTTGCCTTCTTAACGGCAGTTAAAAACTTTAAAGCTCCGCTTGTAGGCGGAGAGCTTCCTCAGGATGATTTTTATCTTTAATATATGGTAATTTTTAAAAAGATAGGGCTCCCGATTATCTCGGTACTCGGGATAATCGGGGCTTTATACGCTTTGGCTTTTGCGCTGAACAGCGAAATAGTTGCGCCATCGCCAAATTTGATATTTAAAGAGTTTGTAGCCCTTTTTAAAACGAAAAACTTTATAAAATCTGCGTTTTTGACCTTGTGGAGGTCAACCTACAGCTTTTTGATAGCGTTTTTAGTGGCGCTGATTTTTGCCGTGCTTGCAAATAAAAGTGAGATTGTAGAAAGACTTTTTTATCCTGTTACGGTAATTTTCAGAGCAATGCCCACTATGGCTATAATACTTCTTTGTCTTATTTGGTTAAAGGCAAGCAAAAGCCCCTCCGCAATATCTTTCATTGTTGTTTTTCCAATGCTTTATTCTGCAATTTTATCATCTTTAAGGGCGCAGGATAAAAAGCTTTTAGAGATGGCAAGGGTTTACGGTGTGAGCGGTGCTACCGTGCTGTTCAAGCTTGTTTTTCCACAGGTATTATCGGCTTTAGTGCCACAGCTTATCTCTACCTTTTCATTTAATATCAAGCTGGTAATTGCAGGCGAGGCGATGGCATATACGAAGCTGAGCATAGGCGTTATGATGAGCTCTGCAAGCTCTGCCTTTGAAACTGCAAGATTGCTTGCCTTGGCAACCGTCGCTATTATCTTAAGCTTTTTAGTGGAATTTTTATTAAAGGGCTTATGCAAAATAATAAAGGAGGTGGCTTATGGATATAACCGTAAAAAAGCTGAGCAAATCGTTCGGGGATAAGTCTGTTTTAAAAGACTTTTCGCTTACGGTAAAAGAGGGCTTTACCACCGTTATTATGGGCAAGTCGGGTGTAGGCAAAACGACGCTTCTCAACTGTATTGCAGGGCTTTTGGATTATAATGGTGAAATTTTGGGTGTAGACGGAGTTTCATACGTCTTTCAGGAGGATAGGTTAGTTGAGCATCTTACTGTTTACGGTAATTTGGATTTTGCTCTTTCTGCTAAGCTTTCCAAGGAAAAAAGAGTGGGGAAAATAAAGGAAATGCTATACGACGTTGAGTTGGATTCGAAGGTGGCTTCTTATCCCTCCGAGCTTTCCGGTGGACAAAAAAAGAGGGTTGCTCTTGCAAGGGCATTTTTATCCCCCGAAAAAACTCTTTTGATGGACGAGCCCATGAATTCGCTTGATTTAGGATTAAAGGATAGAATTTTTACAGTTTTTAACGGATTGAAGAGAAAATATTTTAAAACAGTTGTTTTTGTTACTCACGACGTAGACGAGGCTTTATCCGTTGCAGATAAAATTGTAGTGATTGACGAGGCGGGCGAGGTGTATTCTCACGAGTTTATCGGCTCTTCAAGGGATATTACCGACGACGAATGTAACAGTGTAAGAAAAGAGCTTTTAAGCGTTTTACGCTGATATGGAATAAAATTTATAAATCGGTCAACAATATTATTGAGGTAAACTCCAAGAGTAAAAATACATATTATATAGCGAGGAGTTTTGCCAAAAAAATACGGGAGATTGATTTATGATAAAGCGTGGAGAATTATATTACGCAGATCTGAGTCCCGTAGTCGGTAGCGAGCAGGGAGGTGTAAGACCTGTCTTAGTCGTTCAAAACGACGTCGGTAATAAGTATAGCCCAACGGTAATTGCGGCTGCAGTAACAAGTCAGATAAACAAGGCAAAATTACCTACGCACATTGAGCTCAGCGCTATAGATTACGGTCTTAGCAAGGATTCAGTCGTTCTGCTTGAGCAAATCAGAACGTTAGATAAAAAAAGGCTGAAGGAAAGGATAGGGGAGCTGCCCGTTTCCACGATGGAAAAGGTAAATATAGCTTTACTTATCAGCTTAGGCTTTTCAGAAAAAATTGTATAAGAAACGGCGACAAATTTGTCGCCGTTATTTTTATTATCCAAATATGGAAAATTTATTTACAAAAGTTATAAAGTGTGTTATAATTGAAAAAAAGACTAAAACGTGAGGTTGTATTAATGGCTGATTTAGCGCACAGAATAAAACAGTTAAAGGATATAAGGGGGCTTACCTCAAGTCAACTTTCTAAGCTAAGCGGTGTACCGCTCGGCACTTTAAACAAGGTGCTGTCTTCGTCTACAAAGAGCGTAAAGACAGAAACGCTTAAAAAGATTGCGGATGCCCTGTCCGTTTCGGTTGCCTTTTTGCTTGGTGAGAAAAACGAGCCCTTAAAAAAGCAGTCTGACAGCTACGGCTTTATAAAGGTTGCTGCGGTAACTCCAAAGCTTTATCTTGGCAACGTTGATAAAAACGTAAGGGCAATAAAGGATGCTGTAACAGAGCTTTCAGCTAAGAGGGTTAACCTTGCGGTTTTTCCCGAGCTTAGCTTATGCGGTTATAGCTTAGGCGACTTAATGTGGTTTGACATCGTTTTAAACAAGTGTGAAAAATCACTTGAAGCAATCGCTGATTTTTCAAGAAATTACGATACGTTGATTTTTGTGGGCGCACCTATAAAGAAGGACGGAAAGCTGTATAACTGTGCAGTTGCAATCTGCGGTGGCGAGATTTTGGGTGTCGTACCAAAAACAAGGATTCCGTCTTACGACGAGTTTAGCGAAAAGAGAACGTTCGTGCCTGCGCCCGACGAAAATACAACGATTAATATATGCGGAAAGGAATATCCCTTCGGCAACAAGCTCTTGTTTGAATGTAAGGAAATGGAGGATTTTAAGGTCGGTGTCGATATATGTGAGGATATGTGGTTTGTTCACAGCCCTTCAGAGGTACACGCCTTAAACGGAGCTACTATAATAGTAAACCTCTCTGCAAGTAACGAGCTTATAGGCAAAGCCGAAAGGCGCAGAAAAATAGTTACTATCCAGTCTTATAAAGAGTGTGTCGGCTACGTTTACGCAAATGCAGGCATGGGCGAGTCGTCAACGGATCTTCTTTTTTCGGGGCATAATATAATATCCGAAAACGGTAAAATTTTAGCCGAAACCGAGCTTTTTTCTCAAGATTATGCAATCGGCGATATAGACGTTTCATTTCTGCAGTTTTTAAGACGTAAGAAATTTAACTACAAATCAGAGCATACCGATGGCTATCAAACGGTTAAATTTTCCGCTTACGTATACGGTGGACCTATTACGAGGGTGTACAATAAATATCCGTTTATTCCCGCAAAAGAAAAGGATAGAATCGAGGCTATGGAAACAGCGCTTGATATTCAGGCGTATGCCCTTGTAAGAAGGCTTCAGCAAATCGGTAGCAAAAAGGTTGTAATAGGTATTTCGGGTGGGCTTGACAGTACGCTTGCAATACTTGCAACGAGCAGAGCTTATGACAAAATGCTCAGGTCAAGAAAGGATATTATAGCTGTTACAATGCCATGTTTTGGTACGACAGACAGAACTAAGAGCAATGCGGTGCTTTTGGCAGAGTGCCTCGGCGTAACCTTAAAAGAGGTAAATATAAGTAAGGCGGTAACTCAGCACTTTGAGGATATCGGTCACGACGGTAAGCCGGATATAACGTTTGAAAATTCTCAGGCAAGAGAGCGCACGCAGGTGCTTATGGATATTGCAAACGGATTAGATGCAATAGTAATAGGTACGGGCGATATGTCCGAAATGGCACTTGGCTGGGCAACCTATAATGGCGACCATATGTCTATGTACGGCTTAAATGCATCAATACCCAAAACCTTGGTAAGAGCATTGGTTACGCACGTTGCAGAAACTGACGGTGGAGAGCTTTCAAGAGTTTTATACGATATATTGAATACTCCTGTAAGCCCTGAATTATTGCCAAGTGACGGAGATAACATAAAGCAGGTGACCGAGGATATTGTTGGTCCTTACGTGCTTCACGACTTTTTTATGTATCACTTCGTTTCAAACGGCTTTGCGCCCTCTAAAATTTACAAAATCGCAGTAAAAACCTTTGAAAACGATTACGATGAGGTTACCGTATATAAGTGGATAGAAAACTTCTTTAAAAGATTTTTCATACAGCAATTTAAACGTTCCTGTATGCCTGACGGGGTAAAGGTAAGCAGTATTTCCTTCTCTCCAAGAGGAGATTGGCGTATGCCAAGCGATATGGACAGAGAAATGTGGCTTGAGGATTTGAAAACCGTCGCTCCCAAAATTATAAATAAGTAAAATGCAGTTAACCGAATATTAGAGATTTTCCAAACAAAATAAAGCACGCTATACCTCGCAAAAACGAAGTGTAGCGTGCATTTTTTATAACCTCGTGCTCTTTTCACTTTGGCAAACAACGTTGATTTTTAGTTGTAGCTTTTCAAGAGTAGAGCCGGACAGCTCAGGATAATACGAATAGTATTTTTGATACAAGCTATCCTCGACCTGAAATAAATCGCAATTGGACTCCTTCAATTTTTTAAACAAGCCCTCCAGCGTTTTTGTGATTTTATCTTCTGCAGTACTTAAAACGTTTTTGGGGACAGTTGCTGTTGGGGTCAATTCCGATATGTCTACCTCAATGTTCACGTCCTCGAATTTACAAAAAAAGATTAAGTCAATGCAGTAGATGGGTATACCTTTTTCCACCTTGAATTTATATTTTTTGGAATACTCGTTAACTCCAAGCATTGCAGAAGTAGTTTTTCCTTTTACATTGATTTCGACCAGAC
>JAFVQT010000024.1 GCA_017504655.1 Clostridia bacterium
GACATTACGGATTACCCCGTTTTGTTCTCTCTTTCTGCTGTTATAAGGGTTTGGGCTTAGCCCAATGTTCATTTGACCGGTCAAATGCGATGCTCGCACTTAGCGCAATTTTCAAATTCTCCGCTAAGAACATCACCCATAAGCAGACCTTTCCTTTTTTCTTCCTTTAGCAATCGCCTTTATGTATAAAATACTGCAACGCCTCTTTATAACCGTCGAAGCCCTTGCCCGCTATAACCTTTTCTGCGTAAAGACTTATATAGCTTTTGTGTCTGAACTCCTCACGTGAATATATGTCGCTTATATGCACCTCTACAGTAGGTATTGCAACTGCCTTTAATGCGTCCAAAATAGCAATGCTCGTGTGGGTGTACGCCCCTGCATTTATAACTATTCCGTCGTATTTTTCATACGCCTTTTGTATTTTAGTACAGATATCACCCTCACTGTTAGATTGAAAATGAGTTACGCTGATACCCAGCCTTTTACCCTCGTCCTTTATAAGTTTTACAAGTGATTTAAAATCCCTTTTACCGTAAAGCTCAGGCTCGCGTATGCCTACCATATTAAGATTAACTCCGTTTATAACGAGTATTTTCATAAGCTTAAAATCTCCTCTACCGCTTTGTTTACATCTCCGTCGTTTGACACCTTTTTGTCG
The DNA here is from genome assembly GCA_017504655.1 of Clostridia bacterium. GTDB lineage: Bacteria > Bacillota > Clostridia > Christensenellales > Borkfalkiaceae > UBA10281. Next base: position 662 of record JAFVQT010000024.1, read on the forward strand.
CAAACGCCCTCGTATATAGGCTTTCTTAGCTCAAATAACCGACCTATAGCCCCATTTTTAGAAAGAGGCCTATCCTCGTCAATAAGCTTTTCAACTGACCTTTCAAGATAAAACAGTATTCCGTTTCTCTTTAGCGCGGTCACGTTTTCCTCTCTTAAAACCGCACCTCCGCCCGTAGCGATTATAACGCCGTTTTGCTCGCTTGCCTCTTTTACTGCCAAGCTCTCCTTATCTCTAAAATAGCTTTCACCAAGCTTCTCGATTATTTCAGAGGGCTTTAAGCCCTGACGTTTAAAAATCAATTCGTCGGTATCGACAACCTCTTTGCCCGTCTTTTTTGCCAACAGCCCTGCAACCGTCGTTTTACCGCAAGACGGCATACCTATCAAAACTATGTTTTTCTTCTCGCCCTCAATAGCCTTTAATATCTCTTCATAACTACTTTCTTCAACTTCTTTACCAAGCCAGATTTCCTCTGCCTTAAGCCCTTGAGCAACGAGCATCGGGAGTCCGCCCGAGCATTTTAATCCCAGCCCCTCGGCCTCTATAATCAAATTGGTTCTGAGAGGGTTATATATACAGTCAAAGACGCCCTCAAGTCCTATAAATCTCGCAAGCTCAACCGGCTTTTCGCCAACGGCAGGAAACATACCCACGGGAGTAGTATTTATAATAACGTCAACCTTACAGTCATAGCAATTTTTATAGTTTAACACGCCGTTTCTTGAAACGTAAACGACCTCCTTTGCTCCTGCCCTTTTGCACACTGCAGTAGCCGTGAGCGACGTTCCACCCGTACCTAAAATCATTACGGCTTTATCTTTTAAACTGATTTTTGCCCTTTTTAAAGCAAATTCCATACCGAAAACATCGGTATTATAGCCGTATAGCCTACCGTCTTTTCTTAAAACGGTATTCACAGCGCCTATTTGCTTTGCAGACTCATCAATTTCATCTAAAAGCGGAATTATATCCTTTTTGTAGGGAATAGTCACGTTAAAGCCGTCGTAATCGCCTTTTACGAACTCGCAAAGCGCAGATTCCTCTACCTCTGCAAGCGAATAATCAAGCCCCTGCATTTGGTGAATAATCTTTGAATAGCTATGCCCTAATTTTTTACCTATAAGACAGTATTTCATCAAATAATCTCTTTATAACTTCCTAAAAATACAAATTTATCAGAGCTGTTTTCAAGCTCGCCCAAAAGGTTTAACACGTCGTCCGATTCTATGTCGCCCTCGAAATCAAAGTAAAACATAAATTCAAACTGACTGTTTGCAATGGGTCTGGATTCAAGCTTTGTAAGGTTTAACCCAAGCGCAGAAAAACGGCTGAGCATTTTGTTTAAGCTACCCGACTTATTTGCAAGACTCGTCATGACGCTTATCTTATCAGAGCCTTTAAAAACCTTAAGGCTTTTGGATATACAGATAAATCTTGTAAAGTTGTTGCCATTATCCTGCACGGCTCTCTCTATTGCGCAAAGATTGTAAATCTCCGCACAGCTGTCAGAGCATATTGCTCCCACAGACGCATCGTCACTCTCTGCAACCATTTTAGCTGCAACAGCGGTATTTTCCACCTCGATTGTTTTTACCCCTAAATTCTTTAAGTGCTCGGCACATTGCATAAGTGCTTGACCGTGAGAATATACGGTTTTTATCTGACTTAGCTTTACGCCCTTTTTAGCGCACAGAGCGTGGCTGATTTGAACTCTCACACTCTTTACGATATAGAAATTATATTTCTTCATAAGGTCGTAAACCTGCGAAACAGAGCCTGCATTACTGTTTTCTATTGGCAAAACACCGTACTCGCAAAGCCCCTTGTCAACTGCATTAAAAACACCCTCAAAGGTTTTAAAATACGTTACGTCGCTTATATCAAAGAGCTTTTCCGTAGCTTCGCCCGAATACGCACCCCTAACGCCCTGACACGCAACCGTTGCCGAAATTGGAAAATCCTGCCTTTTGTTCTCTAAAATGCTCCTGAGCAAATCTGCAGTTTCAGACCTTGCTTTTAAAATCTTGCCCTGATAGTCCTTGCTCTGAAAAAACACCGTGTCGTACAAAAGCTTTAAGTATCTTTTCATTTCGTCAGGCTTGTCCGCTGTAATTCTGTTGACTACTGCCTTTTCTCTCTCCGTAACGTTAACCGACGAGCCGACCTTAGCCTTTTCAAGCCCTATTTGCTTGCAAACCTCCATACGTTTTACGTAAAGCTCGGATATCTTATCGTCAATTTCGTCTATTTGCTTTCTCAACTCATCTAAGCTCATCCATTTTTCTCCTTTAACACGGCATCTAAAATCGCAAGTGCAACCGCGCTTTCCACAACAGGCACCGCCCTTACAGCAACACACGCATCGTGCCTGCCCTCTATTTTAATTTGAACGTTTTGCATCCTTTCAAGGTCAACCGTCTTCTGTGGCAGGCTGATAGAGGGAGTTGGTCTGAAAGCAATCCGCATGGTTATTGGATTTCCGTTTGAAATTCCCCCGTTTATACCGCCCGCATTGTTCGTCGTTACAGCAATTTTGCCATCGACAATTTCAAGAGGGTCGTTTGCCTTACTGCCTCGCATGCCCGAAATATCAAAGCCCATACCAAACTCAACGCCCTTTACTGCAGGTATTGAATAGACGAAATTGGAAATCTTGCCCTCAAGACCCTCAAAAAGGCTTCCGCCTATCGCTTTCGGCATGCCGAAAACGATACATTCAACCGTGCCTCCTACCGAGTCGCCCTCTTTAAACGCCTTCTCTATCTCACAAAGCATTTCATCGCCGTTTGAAAGGCTTGGAAATCCACCGTGAACACTCTTTATCTGTTCTTTATTTACTGCACAATCCTTGTACGACGTGCCGTTAACCTCTCCGACCGAGGAAAGGTATGCAAGCACCTCAACGCCGTAATTTTCAAAAAGATAATCCTTTGCAAGCCCACCCACCGCGCAAAGCGGAGCGGTAAGCCTTGCAGAAAATTCACCGCCACCGCGGTAATCCAAAACTCCGTCCTTTAAATATCTGCAATAGTCTGCATGCGAGGGACGAGGTCTTGCGTAAAGGTTGTTATAATCACCGCTTTTTACGTCTTTATTGTATATAACCACCTCAAAATCTCCGTCTATAACACCGTTATCAAGCCCTTTTTCAAAAATAGGCTCATCGGGTTCTCTTCTTTTTGTTGAAAAAACCGAGCTTGACGGAGCGCGTCTTTTCATAAAAGAATTTAATCTTTCTCTATTTATTTCTAAGCGTGGAAAGCCACTGACGACCGCGCCTATTTTTTCGGCGTGCGACGTGCCGTATATTCGAATGCTTATTTTTTCGCCCTTATACGTAGACATCAGCGTTTCCTCCAAGCTTTTTGTAATCCTTAAAAAATTCGGGGTAAGACTTTACTATGGCCTCGCTTCCGTTTATCAGGCTTTGACCTACTGCAGCCGAGGCTATAACGGCAGAGGACATAACTATTCTGTGGTCGTTTGCGCCATCGAAAACGCCTCCCTTGGGCACACCGCCCTTTATAATAATCTTACCGCCCTGTTGCTCTGCAAAAATACCTGCGCTATGCAAAAGAGCAAGTGTTGTTTCTATTCTGTCACTTTCCTTGAGCTTTAGCCTCTCCACACCTGTAAACACACTCAAGCCACGGCAAAAACTTGCAAGCACTGCACATATGGGTGCCAAATCGGGCACGTTGTCAAAATCCTGCTCAAACGCTCCAAGCATTGCCCTTTTTACGGTTATCTCATCACCTGCTATATCCACGCTTGCCCCTGCTTTTTTAAGCACCGCCAAAATCTCCTTATCTCCCTGACAAGAATTTACGTCTAACCCTTTTACAGTCACTTCACCGCCTATCGCGCCTAAAACAAGTGGAAACGCCGAGCCCGACCAGTCGCCCTCGCAGATGACCTCATCCGGAAGTAAATACTCCTGATTCCCTTTAATAACGATGCTATTGCCCGACTTTTGGTATTTAATACCTGCTTTTTCAAGCACAGAAAGAGTTATGTTTATATAGTCCTTACTAACGACCTTTCCCTGCAACGTAATCTCGCTATCCTCTTTTAAAATAGGAAGTGCAAGCAAAAGCCCCGTAACGTATTGAGAGCTGACAGATGCGTCAACCTCAAATTTTCCGCCCATAAGACTTCCTCCGAGCGTCCATTTATCAATGGAAATCCCGTGGCTTTCAAGCTCCTCAAGCAATGCCCCGTTTGGGCGCGACAATAGCTTTTGACTGCCCGTAAAGGTAGCGTTTGCACCAAGCGCACAGCTTACCGAAAGCAAAAACCTAAGTGTAGACCCACTTTCGTTGCAGTCTAAAATCTGATTTTTGATAACCTCTTTAAGTCCTACGACGGTAGCGTTGCCGTCTTCGAGCGTAATGCTCGCGCCAAGGCGGTTTAAGCAGTTGCAGGTTGCTATGACGTCAGCAGAATCGCCAACGTTTTTTATAACGGTTTTGCCCCTTTTTAATGCAGAAGCAATCAGCAACCTATGCGCTACCGATTTAGAGGGTGGCGCAATTATTTGCCCTTTTGCAATAAACGGGTTGATTTTTACTACCATTAAATTAACTCCTCAAGCTTGTCAAGAGGCATTTTTACAACCTCGGTATTTCCTATTTCCTTTATAAGCACAAGGCTGACAGCACCGCTCTCCGCCTTTTTATCTATCTTGATTTTATCCAACAGATCTTGTCTGCTATAATCTATAGACAAAGCAAAATCTACGCTCGACAAAAGACCTTTAAACTGCTCCCTTTTATCCTCGCCGTAGCCATAATACTTGCAAGAAATATCTATGATTTTATCTATTCCCTTTGCAACGCAAAGCCCGTGCGAATAGTTATAATAAGAAAGACTTTCCACGGCATGACCAAACGTATGCCCAAGATTCAGCTTTGCTCTTTCGCCCTTATCAAACTCGTCGTTTTCTACAAATCTTTTCTTTATATTAAGGCATTTCAGGATAATTTCTTCGGTAATTCCCCTCTTTATGTCACCCTCGCTCACTTCTCTGTCTAAAAATGCATATTTTACAATTTCGCCAAAACCACACTCAACCTCCCTTTGCGGAAGAGTGCTGAGTGAAGACAGCGATACGTAAACGAGTGAGGGAGCATAAAACGCTCCTACAAGGTTTTTACCCTCTGCCAGATTTACCGCAGTTTTTCCGCCTACAGACGAATCAACGCAGGATAAAAGCGTGGTAGGGCATGCAAGATAAGCTATACCGCGCATATACGTAGATGCAACAAAACCGCAAAGGTCGCCTATAACACCGCCACCGACTGCCAAAATTCCGTCCTTTCTCGTAAAGCCGTTTTCAGCTAAAAAAGAAAGCAGCTTAGCATAATTTTGAATGCTTTTGGTTTCTTCACCCGCAGGGAGTATAAATTCCAAAAGCTCAACGTGCGAAAGCTCTTTTTTAATTTCGTCGGCAAAAAGAGGGTGAGTATTTTGGTCGTAAACTGCTAAAAGTTTACCGTGAAACACACCCTTAACCTTTTCGCCAAGATGCGAAAAGTCTTTTTCTATAACGATTTCGTACTCTCTGCTGTGAGCCTTTACCGATAAAACCTTCATCTGACTTTTCCTTTATCTATAGAAATCTTTAAATCGCTACCCTCTTTTAAAAGGTCGTAAAGCCTTTGCTCGTCACCGTCTTCAAGAGCCTTGGAATACTCGGTAAGTCTGCCTATAAGTCCGTCAAGCTCGTTTTTGAGCAAATCTCTGTTGTCCATCATAAGCTCTGTCCACATCGTCGGGTTAAGCCTTGCAACCCTGGTTAAATCGCGATAGCTTCCCGCAGAAAAGCCGAAGTGACTGCTTGCCATAGGGCTCTTTATAAACGCGTTTGAAACTATATGACAAAGCTGAGAGGTAAACGCTATAATTTCGTCGTGACGGTAAGCGGTTGAAAATACCGCTTCCGAAAAGCCGACGGTCAAAAACAAATCTCTCACCTTTTCTAAGGTAAAAATATCTGCCTTTACAGGCACAACTACGCACGTTGCCCTGTCAAAAAGAGTTGAAAGCGACCTGTCTATACCCGAAAACTCTCTTCCCGCCATTGGATGCGCTCCGACGAAGGATATATCGGGATATTCAACGGAAAGCTCCTTCATGTCCTCTTCAATGCCTCTTTTTATTCCGCAAAAATCCATGAGAACAGAGCCATTCTTCATCTTTGGCAGATATGCCTTTGCAACCTCCTTAAATGCCCTTGGATACACTGAGATAACGAGCACGTCAACGTCAGGTAAATTTGCCTCGCAAAGCTCGTCGTCTATTGCGCCTACAAGCCCTGCCTTTAAGAGCACGTCGGGATTTATATCGTAGCCGAAAACCTTATTTTCGGTCACTTTTTTAAGTGTTTTACCAAAGCTTGCGCCAATCAGTCCAAGCCCTACTATACCTATATTCATCTTATCTTCTTACCTTATTAACGAGTGGAAGCATTACGTCCGTAGCCTTTACAACCTCGTCAAATTGCTCGGGGCGAAGTGATTGCGCGCCGTCGCAAAGAGCCTTTACAGGGTCGTTGTGAACCTCTATCATAAGACCGTCTGCCCCCGCACCGACCGATGCGAGCGAAAGAGGCTTTACAAGTCTGGAAAGTCCCGAAGCATGGCTTGGGTCTACTATTACGGGAAGATGCGTTTTTTCCTTTAAAAGGGGGATTGCAGAAAGGTCGAGGGTATTTCTCGTCATAGGCTCAAACGTTCTTATACCCCTTTCGCAGAGAACGACCTGACGGTTACCCTCGGACATAATGTACTCTGCGCTCATAAGCCATTCCTCAATAGTATTTGCAAGACCTCTCTTTAATAAAACAGGCTTATTGAGCTTACCTACAGCCTTTAAAAGCTCGAAGTTTTGCATATTTCTTGCGCCTATTTGAACCATATCCACGTCCTCAAAAAGGTCTATGTGCGCAACCGACATAATTTCGGTAACGATAGGCATACCCGTTTCTGCTTTAGCTTTTTTCAAAAGCTCTAAGCCCGTAGCCTTAAGACCTTGAAAGGCGTAAGGAGATGTTCTGGGCTTAAACGCGCCACCTCTTAAAAGATTTGCACCGGACTCCTTGACAGCCCTTGCTACGGCAATGATTTGCTCCTCGCTTTCTACAGAGCAGGGCCCTGCAATTATCTGGAAATTATCCCCACCGAATTTATGACCGCCAACGTCGACTATCGTATCGTCCGGATGGAATTTTCTGTTTGCACTTTTATACGGCTCTTGAATTCTCTTTACGTTTTCGACGATATCCATCGAGCGAACGAGGTCGATATCCACCTTGGGAGTATCACCAACAAGCCCTAAAACTGTAGAGTGCTCACCTACACTTACGTCAACGCCTAAGCCTTGTGATTTTACCCATTTGATAAGATTGTCAAGTTGTTTTTCGTCACAGTTTTTCTTAACTACAATAATCATAACCTACTCCATAAAAAAAGACCGATATCAAATATCGGCCTCTACGATTTTTTTGTACGCGAAAAATACCGATATTTTATTAAATATGGTCAACAAAATAATATGCAAAATAATAATAAGCGTAAAATTTGTTCATTTTTCGTCCTCTTTTTTATGAGTATATACCTATTTTGATGAAAAGTCAATCAATTTGCTTAGATTTTATTATACCATAATAAAATTGTCAACCCTCTTATGAGTTGACTTTTCAAGGTAATAGTGATATATTGTTTTTATTAGGAGAAAAATTATGTTAAATAAAAATCTGCTTGCGCTTGGCAAGCACCGCTCTGAAATACGCGAGCTGTTCGAATACGGCAAGACTTTAGCCGAAAAGGGTATACCCGTTTGCGACTTAACACTTGGCAACCCGTCTGCCCCAACCCCAACTTGGGTAACCGACGCATTGTTAAAAGGAATTAATAGCGAAAACGTACACGCTTACACCTCTGCACAAGGCTCGCAAAAGGCAAGACAAGTCGCTACTGACCTTTTAAACGCTTACCACAAAACACACTTTTCAAGTGAGGGCATAATCTTAACTTGTGGTGCAGCGGCATCTCTTTGTGGAGTTATAAAGACCTTGACTGAAAGTGATACGGATGAGATTGCTGTGCTTACGCCATACTTTCCAGAGTATAAAGTCTTTATAGAAAACGCAGGGGCAAAGTTCGTACCAATACCTTTTGCAACGAGCGATTTTTCCGTCGATTACAACGCACTTGAAAGTCTAATCACAGAAAACACCAAGGCACTTATAATAAACAACCCTAACAATCCGTCCGGAAAAGTTTATACAAGCCAAGAAATCGAATTCATTGCTAAAATATTAAACGAAAAACAAAATAAGTTTAACCATCCTATTTTTATAATATCAGACGAGCCGTATAGAGAAATAGTTTTTGACGGTGCTAAACTTCCTTGTATAGCAGACCTTTATAAAAATACTATTATTTGCTATTCTTTCAGTAAAAGCCTTTCTCTTCCCGGCGAGCGTATAGGCTATATTGCCATTTCTGATGACGTTTGTCTGTTTAACGACTTATACGCAGGCTTTTTAGGTGCTCTTCGCTCGGTTGGATACGTTTGCGCGCCAAGTCTTTTTCAGTATATGATAGAAAATTTTGAGCCTGTTTTTTCTGACTTCTCGGTTTATGAAAGCAACAAAAACATCCTGACCAAAGGGCTTTTAAATTTGGGCTTTACGTGTAACGAGCCTAAAGGAGCATTTTATCTTATGGTAAAAGCACCAGACGGCAACTCTAAAAAAATGAGCGAAATGGCAAAGCAGATTGGACTTTTAATAGTCCCTGCTGACAGTTTTGGTGCAAACGGATACGTAAGGCTTGCAACCTGCGTTTCCCCCGATACAGCCAAAGCATCCTTAGAGCTTTTTAAGCTTTTGGCAAAGGAATATAATTTATAAAGATACAAAAGAATACCCCCAACGCAAAAACTGTAATAGACATAGGGATTTTAAGCAATAACAAAAGTGTAGCCCACTATACTTCGCAAAAAGCGAAATATGGTGGGCTTTTCTTATCCACAGAATAGTTAAATAATTTAGTTATATTTTTAGCCTTGTGGCTAAAAGTGATATTGTTTACGCAGTAAACAGTGTAGCCGAGCGTAGCGAACGCC
>JAFVQT010000025.1 GCA_017504655.1 Clostridia bacterium
GACATTACGGATTACCCCGTTTTGTTCTCTCTTTCTGCTGTTATAAGGGTTTGGGCTTAGCCCAATGTTCATTTGACCGGTCAAATGCGATGCTCGCACTTAGCGCAATTTTCAAATTCTCCGCTAAGAACATCACCCATAGCGTAGCCGTGCTTTTTTTTGCATAATGATTGACAAATATAAGCTTAAATAGTATAATACAGATAAGTTTATACAGGTGTGAGTTGCCACGTAGCCGTGGCAGAGAGCAGGGGAAGTGCGGTGTAAATCCGTCGCAACAGCCATTACCGTATAGTCGGATAGCCTGTCATACCGTAGTTAATCTCGGGCAAACGGAGATAAAAGCGATAGTTATATCGTTTATTTTGGTTTGCGTAAAATTCAGCGCAAGCCTTTTTATTTTGGAGGCAAATATGAAAAGAGCTTTAATTATCTTACTTAGCGTGTTATGTCTGTTTGGCTTTGTTGGCTGTGACAGTGGAGAGCAATCGACCTCAGCAAACAATGCAGAGCTTGCCAAAGAAATGGTAACGGTAGTGGATAATACCGTTATAATAACAGTCGACAGCGATTATTTTACTGTAAAAGAGGATACAGTGCTTCTCGATTATATGCAGGCATTAAAGGCAGACGGTGCAATTGATTTTGCAATAAAGGACGGAATGGTAAGTGCCATAAACGGGCAGGAAAACCCTGCGGATTGGTCAAGGTGCTGGATGCTTTACACAAACGATACAGAGCTTTCTAACGAGGCGTGGGGTACTGTTGAGGTGGACGGCATAACTTATTTTTCCGCAGTGCTTGGCGCAGAGGAATTACCTATTAAAGACGGAAAGACGTACGTTTGGGAGTTTAAGAGTTTTTAATGTTCAGGTCGGCAAAAGAAATTGCGTATACGGGTATAACCGTAGCCCTTTTAATCGGTGGACAGTTGGCGCTTTCAGCTGTTGGCGGAGTGGAAATTGTAACGGCTATTTTCGTGCTTTATTGCGCTGTTTTCGGGGTTATAAGAGGGGTTATAGTAGCAACGGCATTTTCGCTTGTAAGATGCTTTATATTTGGTTTTTTCCCTCAAGTTATACTTCTATACCTAATATATTATAACGTGTTTGCAATAGCAGTTGGTCTAGTTGGGTACGCAGTAAAAGATAAAAAGGATTTGATTAAGTTGCTTGCGCTAACGTTAGTTGCAGTTGGTTTTACGGCAAGCTTTACTATGCTTGATAATCTTTTAAATATATGGCTTTTTAATTTGCCTACAGTTGCAATAAAGATTTATATAGCTCAGTCTATTCCCGTTATGATAAGTCAAACGGTATGCGCACTTATTACGGTACCCTTGTTTTATTATCCTTTAAATGCTGTTTTTAAAACGGCTGAAAAAAGCTTAGCCAAAAAATAAAAAACGAGCCTTAACGCATTTTGCGTTAAGGCTCGTTAATTTCTGCAAAAGAAAAGCGAGAACGTTACGTTCTCGCTTTAAGATTATTATCAGTTATTGTCAGGATTGTCGTAGTCGTAATCCTTTGCCTTATCGTCTTCATCAGGAACAGCAACGTTACCCTTAGCGTGCTTATTCTTGTCAAAGCCTTGATAATACTTTTCGGTTGCTTTCTTCTTCTTGGTCTTGCTTTCGGTAGACTTTCTTACAACTACTGCAATCAATGCTACAACAAGCACGAGAGCAATGATAATAGAAGTAACCTGAAGCCATCCAAGGTTTCCGCCCTCGGTCGATTCTGCGCCTGATTCAACTACTGATTCAGAGGTAGACTCTTCAGCCTCGGGAGCCTCGATAACGAATCTGTCGTCAAGGTCTAATCTGTTGTAAATGATAAGCTTAGCTGCAGTTCCTACGGTTGCGTAAGTGCTCTTAATTTCCTTTTTGCTGCTTGTTTCAACGCGGTTATTGCCGTCGTCATCCTTTAAGATAAGACTGCTGTCGCCAACGTGGTCTTCACTTGCATAGTAAGTGGTAACTATAGGTTCCTTAACGTCGCCTGCAAAGGTGTAGTCGTCTGCAAAGATAGATTTAACAACCTCGGCAGAAGTATACGTAGTGTTTGCAGAGCCTGTCAAAACAGACTGGAACAATGCAACCTTATCTTCGCCATTAACACCGAATTGAAGTCTTACGTCAAAGCTTTCGATACCGCTTGTAATAATAAAGGTTACGGTTGCAAATCCGTCTATGAATTTCTCAGACTCATATTTTGTAACAGTAGTTTCGTAAGCGGGGAGAGCTTCGCCCTTGTCTGTGTTCTGAACAACGAACAACTTAACGAAAGCCTTAGCTTCCTCGTGTGCGTAAACTCTGATAGAGAATACGTAGGTAGAGTTTTTAGCAATAGAAATTACGTTGCCGGATACGTAGTTGTTTCCGCGATTGTTGTGAATTAAAAGTGCTTGAACGTTTTTATTATTGCCAAGCTCTTTGCCTTTAACGGCGGTAAGAGCATCCTTTACAACGTCTGGGTAATTATCGTTGTCGGCTGTTGCATATTTGCTGTTTACAACACCGATAGTTGCAGAGTTTTCAGCAGTTTCCTTTGAGCGAACGAGATTTGAACTGGTGAGCTCCTCGAGAGAAACGATTTGACCGTCTTCAAGTAAGGTCTTACCGTAGCCGGAAAGGTTTACGTTGTAAGAATCCGGAGTATCGTCATCCTCTTCCTCTTCGTCATCCGGAGCTACGTAGTCGCTGTCGTAAGTGCCTATAAGCGAGCCCTTCTTTGCTCTGGTGTCGGTTGATGTGTTAGCAAGGTCGTAGTTTTCTTTAGTGAGCTTTTCTATTTCAAAATCCTTGAAGACAGCGGTTCCGGTAGGCAGAAGCTTAACGTCGCTTATAGAGTTAGCATCGGTAGGACCGAACGAGAATTTGATTTGATATTGCATGTCGTCGTCAGCACCAACAAAGTTGTTTGCTACGTAGAAGGTAAATCTTGCAAAATCATCGTGAAACTTGTCCTCGTGACCCTTAGTAGAAACGTTTGCAAACGATACAACGTCCTTTTCTGCCAATACGTCGTAAAGAGTAATGGTTGCTTTAGTCTGATAATCCTCGGCATCAATCTTAGCCCAGAAGGAAATTCTTGCATAAGAGATAGCGTCGGCATCGGTGCTGGAAGAAGGATTTAAAGTGAACACGTCTGAGGTGTGAGTATAAGCAGAGCCGATAGTGACAAGGTTGCTGAAATCTATAGTAATAACGTTATCAACTAAATCGGTTTTCTTACCGGTAGCCAAGTCGTTGCCGTTTGGCTTGTAGTCGAGATATTCACCGCTACCGCCTATATCAAGTGGGGTAGCCGTGCCTTCAGAGAGATCGTATTTAACAACGAGCTTGTCGCTGTTAACTCTTCCCTCTAAAGTGAAATCAGCGGTATTGATTGCTACGGTTTGATCTGCAACTGCAGCGCCGTAAGCAGCCGCATCGATAAGCTCAAAGCTGATGTTATCGAAATAAGCAAAGCCCTTAACGTGCTTTTCAACGTCGAACTTGTTGCCTTCGCCAAGACCGAGTGAAAGAGTAAACGAGGTTGCCTTGCATGCGTTTGGAGCAAGGTAGATAACGTATTCAACCCATTCCTTGTTAGGAGTATTGATGTTCTCGATTACGAGTGGATCGTAGGTTACACCCTCCTCGCTTGGGCTGGTAACGGTATTTCTGACCTTAATGTATGCGCCTGCGCCTGTATAAGACTCGATTTCGCTTGTACGTACCCAAACGCTGAGCTTACCGTAAGAGCCTGCAGGAACAGAAAGAGAGGTAGCAGAGGTTACGTATTGAGCTGCGTAATCCTTATTGCGAAGCATTAAAATTCTGTTACCGGTCTCGTCAGCGTCGCTGTCAGCGTTGTCCTGTAACTTACCCGCAAGGTAAGGGGTCTGAGGGTTAACAGCCTCTTTATAGTCGGAGCCGAGCTTTGTAAAATCGGCTTCTGCTACGGAGATGATACCTCTCTTAACGTCAGACGAGTTGATTTGGTAACCAACCTCACCGTCAACGCTACCCGTCCACTTAGTAGACGAACTGCTTAATGTTATGGGAGTAGAAGAAGGCTTTTTGTTTGTGGGATGCTCAAAGTCGCCGTTGGCGAAAAGCTGAGTATCGTCCTTAGCCTCCTCTTCCGACGTAGACTCAGAAGAAGTTGAGTCACTGGCAGAAACTGATTCAGAAGTAGAAGTGCTTCCGCCTTTAGAACATGCCGTTGCAAACGCCATAGAAAGTGTAAGAACGAGCACGGTTAAAAACACGAAAAATGTTTTTAAGTTAAATTTGCTTTCAATTTTGTTCATAAGTCACCTTTTGCACAAATGTGAATTTTTAATCCTTTACATTATACAATATTTTTTGAGCAATTGCAATTTTTTTAAGGCATATATTACTATTTTTTTTATAAATAAAAAAGTATTTTGCGCTTACGCATATAAAAAGAGCCAAAAGGCAATACTAAAACACAGGAAAAGGCGTTTTTTTGCTTACTGACGCGCCTTTTACGGGAGAAATATGGATAGAGAAATTGCAGATAAGCTTTACATGGCAATAACCGGGGCACTTACCGGGCTTGCAAACGGCTTTTTCGGTGGCGGAGGGGGAATGATTGTAGTACCTCTTATGACTTTTTTGCTCCACATGAAAACTAAAAAAGCCCATGCGACCGCGCTTGCGGTTATTTTGCCGATAACGTTAGTCAGCGCGTGCATATATTTTATGAGCGGTAAGTTTGATTTTTCTGTCGGCGTGCCGTCGGGAATCGGCGTGATAGCAGGCGGAGTGGTCGGTGCGTGGCTACTCGGTAGACTCAGCGCAAAATGGCTTACCAAAATTTTTGCCGTAGTAATGCTCGTTGCGGGCGTAAAATCGTTGGTGTTTTAATTATGCTTAAATTTTTATTGTTGGTTTTAGTCGGTGCAAGCGCAGGCGTTTTAGGCGGAATGGGTATGGGAGGAGGGGCTATTTTAATTCCTCTTTTAACTATGCTTTTTAATGTTGAGCAAATCAGTGCGCAAGCTATAAATTTGGTGGCGTTTATACCTATGGCGGGCGTTTCACTTATAATTCACTTTAAAAATAAGCGGGTAGAAAAGGAAGGGATATTTTGGATAATTTTGCCTGCGCTTGCGTGCTCGCTTGCGGGGAGCTTATTGGCCATTGCCGTTAAGGGAAGCTTGTTAAAGCGATTCTTCGGAGGCTTTTTGGTAGTCCTTTCGGTATTTCAGTTTTTTTCGGATAAGATTGCGGAAAAAATCAATGAAAATAAAAAAAGTGAAAACTGTGTAAAATTTTCAAAAAAACCTTGAAATTCAAAAAAATCTATTATATAATCTACGGGTGTTTGTTTTAAACCAAATTATATATAAATATATAAAGGCAATTTGCACAATAAAGATAGTCAATTGCCCAAAAAGGCAAAAAGGGTATTTTCAAAACCTCTGAAATGTGTTATTATATTTGTGTTAATTACAATGCGTTTTTATGTAAAATTTTATGAAGGAAGAGGTATCTAAGTTGGAAAAAATTGGTATCATTGATTTAGGCTCGAATACTGCCAGATTAGTTATCGTAGAGATGCTTGGGGATGGGCATTTTATCGTTGTCGATCAGATTAAAGAGAGTGTCAGGCTCGGCAAGGATATGGAAAGGGACGGATTTTTAAAGCCACAGAGAATAACCGAAACGTTAAAAACTCTCAGAATGTTCAGAAAGCTTTGCGACGCGCACGGCATAGAAAAGATAATTGCCGTTGCAACTGCAGCGGTAAGGCGGGCTAAAAATCAAAGGAGCTTTTTAGAGGAGGTTGCTACGACCTGCGGAATCAAGCTCAGGGTTTTAACTGCGGAAGAAGAGGCTATGTACGTCTATAAGGGCGTTATCAATACTATGGATATACCTAAGGGTATTATTTTCGAGATAGGTGGCGGTAGCACCAAGATTGTCAGATATAACAGAAAGAATCTTCTCAATTACGAAACGTTGCCGTTTGGCGCGGTTACGTTAACCGAACTTTTTGCGGGCGACGGCTTATCGCCCGAGGAGCAGGCTGCTAAGATAGAGGAGTTCTTTACAGAGCAGTTAAAGAGAATAGAGTGGCTTAAAGAGGTTGAACCGGAAACTCAGCTTATCGGCGTTGGAGGTTCGTTCAGAAGTCTTTGCAAAATAAGCAAGATGATGAAAAAGAGTCCGTTAAACACTGTACATAACTACCGTCTTGACGTAGAGGAATTTGACAACATTTACAACATGCTCAAGGTTCTCGACCTTGATAAGAAGAAGAGAATTAAGGGTGTATCCTCTGCAAGAGCTGATATTTTGCCGTCTGCATTTGCAGCGGTCAGCAGCTTTGTAAAATATATGAACTTTGATCAGATGGTTATTTCCGGTTGCGGTCTTAGAGAGGGCATAATGTTTAACTACGCAATGCCGACCACTATCGAAAAGCCAATCTCGGACGTTTTATCGTATAGCTTACAAACGCTTATCAAGTATTACGGCTGTAATGCAAAGCACGTTGAACACGTGGTAAATCTTTCCGTTCAGCTTTTCCGTCAGCTCAGAGTATTGCATAAATTTCCAAGGCAATATCTCAAGATATTGAAGGTTGTTGCAATGCTCCACGATGCAGGCACTTCGATTAAGTATTACGATTACCAAAAGCACACGGCTTACATTATTCAAAATGCAAGCATTTACGGTATGACGAGCAGAGAAATTGTTATGGCATCGCTCGTTGCGTCTGTTTATAAGGGTGACGATTTTTCAATGAGTGAGCTGGCGCGTTACAAGGCGTATATCGGCGAGGAAGACGTTGATTCTATAAGAAAGCTCGGTATCATGCTCCGTATTGCAGAGAGCTTAGACAGAAGCATGTCGTCTTGTGTTCAAACCATTAACTGTGACGTTTTAGGCGATTCCGTTATCATGAAAACCGAGGTCGAGGGCGATGCTTCGCTTGAGATTAAAGATGCTCTTTCAGCAGCGTTTGACTTCAGAAGAATATTCAAAAAGAATCTCGAAATTTTATAATCATTTTGCAGTCAGAAGTTTTGCCCGCGCTTTTTAGCGCGGGCTTTCGTGTTAAAAAAACACAAATAATCGACTTATAGAGCCATTTGTTGCCAAAAAACGATAAAACAAGCAGGACTTTTTGCCTTTGGGGCGTTCCTATAAGTGAATTTTAATTTAATACAAAAGTGTAGCCCACTATACTTCGCTTTAAGGCGAAATATGGTGGGCTTTTCTCATCCACAAAAGATTAAGATAAGTTGGTTTTATTTTTAGCCTTGTGGCTAAAAGTTGTATTGTTTACGCAGTAAACAGTTTAGCCGAGCGAAGCGAACGCCAACTGCGTAAGCAGTTATATTTTGGCTAACGCCAAAGTTATATTAAACAAATCCACAACTTGCCGTTAGGCAAATTTCACCGCCGTAGGCGATATCACCCGTTGTTAGACGGATATAACAAATCCGTTTGCGGATTTATTTAGTTGCCGAATAGGGACTCGGCTTTGGCAGTCTTGCTTTTTTAAATTTGAAAATCAGCTTTAGACAAAAGATTTGCAAAAAGAACAAAATCATCTTTAAAACGATTTGAGCAAAGTTATACAATTTTTCTATGACCGTTTACGTTGAATACGTTTTTTTGGATAATTTAATAATAGATTGCATGCTGATTTCCTTAGCAAGGAAAAGTCTGAGAATACAAACCAAAAGATGGGGAGTGATTGCGTCTGCCCTATTTGGCGCAACGGTTGCCACCGTGATGCCTCTTTTCAGGCTTAGGGCTACGGTGGGCGCAATAGTTAAAATCCCAATCGGTATGGCGATAGTTTTGCTTAGCGGAAAATTTAAAAGCGCGGGGGAGTATTTTAAATGCTTTTGCTTATTTTTGCTTTTTACCTTTTTGTTTGGCGGTGGGGCAACCGCCGTCTTCTGGTCGCTCGGGTTAAGCTTTGACCCTTTGAATTATTCTCACGGAGGAGAAATCCCTCTCTTTATTATTCTTGCAACCGCATCTGCTATTTATTTGCTTTGTAAAAGAGCGGTCATCAATTTTTACAGAAAAAAACGCGCTGCTGATTTTACCTTTAAGTGCGCCGTACAGATTGGTGGCAAGGCGTTTGTCAAAACGGCATTTTTAGATAGTGGCAACGGCTTGACCTATAAAAAAACGGTTCCCGTTGCGGTATGCACTCAGAAATTTGTCGGTGAGCTTGAAAGAGAAGGGGTGCTAAACAAGGTGTACAAGGATTTAATAAAAATAAATACGGTATCGGGAGAAACGGTAATTCCCGTTTACAGAGCGGAAAAGTTTTTGATATATAATTCAGGAAAAATGAATATATTAGATAACGTGATGATAGGCGTGCCAAAACGGGATATGCTTTTAAGTGAGGATTTCGATTTACTCATTGGTCCTATTGCTATGGAGGGTGCAGAATGTTGAAGCTGTTTAAAAAACTTATATTGAAGATTTTTGGCGGTGAAAAGGAGTATTTAAATTATTTGTCGGGCGCAGAGGCTCTCCCTCAGCCCTTTACCGCTGACGAGGAGCAAGAGCTTTTAACAAGGCTTTGCGACGATGAAGAAAACGTGAGAAGCAGTCTTATAGAGCACAATTTAAGACTGGTGGTTTACATAGCGCGCAAATTCGATAATACCGGTGTAGAGCTTGACGATCTCATTTCGGTCGGCACGATAGGGCTTATAAAGGCGGTAAAAACCTTTAACACCGATAAAAACATCAAGCTCGCGACGTACGCGTCAAGATGTATCGAGAATGAAATTTTAATGCACTTAAGAAGGGTCGTCAAGCTCAAGGGAGAGGTGTCGTTAGACGAGCCGTTAAACGTTGACTACGAGGGCAACGAGCTTCTTTTATCCGACGTGTTGGGCACTGACAGCGACGTCGTTTATAAAGACGTTGAAACGAGTGCAGAGAAGGAAATGCTACGCGAGGCAATGGAAAAGCTATCTGCAAGAGAAAGACAAATTATGAGCCTCAGATTTGGATTAGACGGTCAGGATGAGCTTACGCAAAAGCAGGTTGCCGACCTGCTCGGTATATCTCAGAGCTATATATCGCGCTTGGAAAAAAAGATAGTTCTGCGCCTTAGAAAGGAATTTGCGAAGCTGTCTAAAATTGTTGAATAATCGACTTATTGAGCGGTTTGTTAAAAAAAATAAGTAAAAAACGTTTAAATTTTCGGCAGTAAGACCATACTAACTCCAATTGAGTGATAATATGGTCTATATTTACAGTCTAAACGGATAGATGCCTTTTCGCCGTACATACTTTTAAGGAGGTATTATAATGCGGAAAGTAGATATATGCGGTATAGACACTTCTAAGCTCAAAAGGCTTTCACACAGAGAAAGTCAAGCCCTGCTGGCTAAAATCAAGGAGGGCGACAAATCTGCTCGCGACGATTTTACACTTGCAAACGTAAGGCTGGTGCTGTCTATAATAAGGCGTTTTCCTCAGTCTAAAATATCTGCGGAGGATATGTTTCAGGCGGGTATGATCGGGCTTATAAAGTCGGTGGAAAATTTTGATTTAAGCGTAGGCGTAAGATTTTCTACCTACGCCGTTCCGATGATAATAGGCGAGATAAAAAGGATTATGAGAACGAGCAATTCTCTGAGGGTTTCGAGAAGCATCAGGGATACTGCCTACAGGGTATTGCAGGCACGGTCGGAAATAGAGGCGGAAAAGGACGACGTTGCAACGATGGGCGAAATTGCCAAAAGACTGTCGATTGCCGAAAAAGAGGTCGTATATGCGTTAGATGCGATAGCAGACCCCGTTTCCCTTTACGACCCGGTCTATAACAAAAACGGTGACGAGCTGCTTTTGATGGATCAAATAGGCGACGAGAAAAACACCGACGACAGGTGGACGGAAAACGTCGCGCTGGACTGCGCTCTGCAAAAGCTTGAGGACAGAGAGAAAAAGATAGTTTATATGAGATATTACGAGGGAAAAACCCAGACGGAAATATCCGTGGAAATAGGACTTTCGCAGGCTCAGGTATCAAGGCTTGAAAAGTCTGCACTCAAGCGAATTAAAAACTCAATAAGCTGAACTTAGCACCGAGGTTTGTTACAAAAATTAACCTCGGTGCTTTTTTGTCGAAAAAATATAAATATTGTTGACATATGCGCCTTATATGATTATAATATTAATATTATTTTATTAATAAAACGGGCGTGCGCCCTTTTTATAAGAGGAGAAATCGATGGTACTGTGGATTTTATTACTGCTCGTAACCTTGTTTTTATTCATTTACGTAGAGGTTTGTGTTTTGCCAAAATCTCTTTTTCAGCATGCCTATGCAACGAGGAAGATAAAGGACAGAGGTATTAAAACCGAGAAAAGGGGCGACGAGGAGATAATCGTATACGAGCCGGATCTCGTTATGAGAAAGCACTTAAGCCAGTATATGCTTATAAAAAGGCAGGACGGCAAGTTTTTACAGTGCAAGATAGACGAAGGGCTTAAATATCTCGAATACGAGGTTGTAGTATACGGTAAAAAACATAGAATTTTAACTATTCTGAACGTAAAGGACCGTATAAAAAGACCCGGATATACCGAGATGCTTGAGCTTCCGCCCGAAACGGCATTCGTATCCGTTTTAGTCAGCGAGGTCAATAAGACGAGATTTGTAAACAAGCTTTTCGCTCCTATAAAGGGCGGTAGAGTTGCTCTTTATTCTATTATCAGCATTGCCGCAACGTTTGTTCTGGCTTTCGTTGCGAGAATTTCGATAGCGTTTATAGTAGGCGGAGTTTTCAGAGAGAGCGTTTTATTATACAGCGACGGAAACGTCATCACTGCTTTGGTTGCTCTCGCAGCGGGAATTATCAACACCGTAGTTGCGATACTTTGCATAAAGAAGAGAAATAAGGAAATTAAGAGGTAAATTACGATGGCTAAATTACAGGTATTATCAAAGGGTAAATATTTAGATCCCCAACCGAATCAGCCAGTAACGCTAAGTCAATACATATTTGCATTACAGGACAAGACCAAATATCTGCTCCTCCGTTTTAAAAACGAGAGGGCAGAGCTTTTGACGGACTTAAAATTTGCCGTTAAGCAGCTTAACGCAAAGGGTAACGAAATAGATACCTCAATAGTAGAATGTAACAATTTAAAGGGTGCGCCGAGCGGCATGGTTACCCTCAACAGGCAAATTGAGGTAAAAAGAGATTGCGCAGACTTCAAGGTTTACTTAATTTCGGCAAGCTACGGCAAATATATCTATTCCGTTAAAAATCATGCCACCTATTTAACCTACGACGATGCGGTTACGGTGCCAAGATTAAAAAATGAAGATATTTTTGCAAGAATAGGATCTTCAGACAGAATAGTTACCGTAAGAAAGCTCAGAAGACCTGTTTTTTCGGTGTTTATGGCTATACTTGCCATAGCTATGGTAATTGCGACGGCGGTAATTCAAACGATAGACTATTCCTCTACCGCAAAGAATTTTACACTTCATAATATCACCTACAAAATAGTCGGCAGCAATCAGATTTACGTTACGGGCTACAGAGGGGAAGCGATAAACGTCACCATACCCGAAACGATAGAGGGCTATAAGGTCGTAGGTATGACCGAAAATGCTTTTGCCAATAACTCAAAGCTTAAAAAGTTAGTCGTAAACAGTCCTATAGAGATTCCTGCGGGTGCGTTTTCTAACTGTGGCAGTCTTGTTAGCGTAGAGCTTAAAAAGGTTACCGGTATTGGCGAAGAGGCGTTTTATAACTGTACGGCGTTAAAAACCTTTTCAGCAGACAGCTTAGAGCTGATCGGTCAGGATGCATTTAACGGATGCTCGTCGCTTCAAAGCGTGATTATAGAGCATAAGTCAAAGACCTTGAGAATAGGCAAATCTGCATTTGCTTATTGTCCAAGCCTGCAAACGGTAAAGATAAACCAAAACGTAAACTGGTTGTATCACGTTGACATATTTAACGGTAGCGCTATTGCGGAGCTTTATTTAAAAAATATTGCTAACTGTCCTTTAAAGGATTATTTCGTTTACAGCAATGCTGACATTACGAAGCTTACCGTAGGACATATGGATAATATTCCTCGAAATTTCTTGTATGAATCGGAGGTTAAAAGCCTTACTGTAGAAAGCCTGGGCGTTACTTCTATATACGATTCTGCATTTGAGGGCAATTCCAAGCTTGAAGAGATAGTGTTTAAAACGCCTATTTTAGAGGTTGGCAGCAGGGCGTTTGCCGACTCGGGTATAAAAGCCTTTAGCTTTAAGGGCGTAGCCGTTATAGGGGGCAGGGCGTTTGAGGGATGTGAAAATCTCGAAAGCGTTGACCTCAGTCAGTCTAATGTGACCTATTTACCTCAGCTTGTATTCGGTGGCTGTAAAGATTTAAAGGCGGTAAAGCTTTCCGCAAAGATACTTTCTATAGATCAGTTTGCATTTAAAGACTGCAGCAGCTTAAAGGAGATAGTTATTCCTCAAAACGTTGAAACGGTTGGAATGGGCGCATTTTTCGGCTGTTCGGACTTAGAGAAGATGACCGTATTCTACATAGGCGGTTCTCTGACCGAAAATACGTCGATGACCTATTTGTTCCTTGATGAAGACGGCACAACTATGTTTACTCCGCTTTCATTAAAGCAAATTTCTGTAACGTGTCCTGACATAACAGAGGTTCCGCAAGGCGCGTTCTACGGCTTTAGCGGGCTTGAAAAGGTTGCCTTTGCAAGTCCTGTTACGTCGGTAGGCTACAGGGCATTCTATGGCTGTGGGGATTTGGCAAATTTCCCATTTAGCGAAAGCTTAATTACCATTGAGGAGGAAGCCTTTTACGATACGGGCTTTACCGAGATTACGATACCGGCAAGCGTGACGGACGTAGGCGTGCGCGCGTTTGCTTCAAGCGAGGACCTCAAGGTCGTAAGAGTGCCCACTACCGTACAGTCCTTAGGTCACCACTTCATCGGGGACTGCGAGGGGCTTGAGGAGTTACTTCTTCCTTACATAGGAAACACTGTTTCGGACAGCGCTCCGCTCAGTGAGTTTACTGCAGACTCGTCGCTTGGCAATCTTAAAAAGGTTGCGGTTACCTCTGAGTCTTACGACACAGTTGCAGACAACACCTTCTGTAACGCTCACGCGCTTACGGACGTGTCGTTGCCGTCTTCTATAGTGAGCATCGGTGACTATGCGTTCAGCGGATGTACAAGCCTTGAGGCTATAAATCTTCCAAACACCGTGACGGAAATCGGTCGCGGAGCATTCAGCAATACTAAGTTTACAAGATTCGCCTTCCCGTCTTTAGTAACGAGAATTGAAGGTGAAACCTTCAAGGACTGTGAATATTTAAGAGAAATTACAATACCGAGAGATGTTACCGCTATTGGCGAAGATGCCTTCTACGGATGTTTATATCTCCATGAAATTTACAATTATTCCGATCTTTCTTTAAGCTTAGGCAGTATTTACGACGGTGGCGTAGCAACAAACGCGTTGGTAATTTATCAACAGGGAGATGCTGCGGTTCCCAAGGTTGTAAACGGCCCGTACGAGTTTTTACAGGTTGACGGAGATTGGATTTTGGCATACTGCCACGATGCTGATTTAGCCGAAATAAAATTACCGTCGCAAATAGAATATCAGGGCGTTACTTCATACAGGTATTCAATTTTGAGATACACCTTTACAGATATGGACGGTATTCAATCGGTTGAAATTCCTTCGGCGGTTACCGAGATAGGAGATTTAGCGTTCTATTCTTGCGAAAGCTTGACCTCTGTTTCAGTGCAAGACGGCAATCTTTCGTCTATAGGCGAAAAGGCGTTTTACAATTGCTATAGCCTTGAGGATTTCGACTTCGTGTCAAGTCTTTCTTACATAGGAAAACAAGCATTCTACGACTGCAGAAGCTTAAATTCAATAAGCATAAGCGGAAGAATTTCAGCAATAGAAGAAGAAACCTTCTACAACTGTACAAGTGTGCAATCGATAGTGCTTCCGTCAACTCTTCAGACTATTGGTGAGAGAGCATTTTACGGATGTCACTACGTATTAAATATCGTTCTTCCGTCGGGCTTGAGCTCTATAGGTGACGGCGCGTTTGGCGGTTGCGACTCTATAATGTCCGTTTGGAATAAGAGCCACTATCTGACCGTAACGGCAGGCAGCACATCAAACGGTGGAGTTGCGCTGTACGCAAAGACTGTAAGAACTGCAGGTCAGACCTATGCGTTCGAGGTGTTTACAGACGGTGATTACAGGGTAATACACGATAACGGCACCTACTGGATTTATAAATATACGGGCAGTCTTGACTCAGGCTCTGTTTTAAAGCTTCCCGAGCAATTGACGCACAACGGAAGCACGGTATACAGATACGGATTATCTAAGGATACGTTCGTGGAAATAGATAGCCACTACAGTCTTTACGTGCCTACGTCGGTGCAAATGCTCGACAGAAGAGTGTTCAGCTACAATAATCCGCAAACGGTATACTACGCATCGAACAGATCAAGCTGGGATTATTTAACTCAGGGCGTAGACACCTTCTTCAGCGTTATTTACTATTCGCCGTGTATTCACGAGAGCGGATATTGGAAATATGATGAAAACGGAAATATAACGACGTCTATAGACCAGCCCGTTTATACGACGGTTGTTCCCGCAACCTGCACGCAAAACGGCTACAGTCAATGGGATTGTCCTTACTGCTCGCACTACGAAACGAGAACGGATTATGCGTTGGGTCACAACTTTGGCGCAAACGGACAATGCTCCAGATGTACTGCAATGAGAGTAAAGATTACTTCTCAAAACATAAATACCTACAGTCAATATATTTCATTCGTTTTAGATGAAAATTTCACTATTGACGAAACGGGTGAAATAAGATCTCAAAACGTCACCGCGGGCACTACTGCAAGCATGTCTATAATTTTAAGAGTATCGGGCATTAGCTTGGAATTTGATTACGGTGCTGTATCCGGCTCGTCGTCCAACAACGCAACGTTTACGGATTTTGAATGCGGAACGGTTGCCAATATAAGAAACAACAGGTGGCATTCGCACGAATATGACGGCACGGGAACTGTAAGATTCTCTTATTACTGCGGACACACGAATTCCAACAATTACGGTTACGTTAGATATATCTACGTTATCATACCTTAAGGCGACGGTGGAGAACTATTATGTATAAATATGAAGAAATTATAAATAGACTCACAATTCAACAAAAGCTTTCTATTCTCGCCGACGTAAGAGGATTTTCGGACAGCTCGGTTGCAGAGCTGGGAATTCCTACTGTAAAGGCGGCAGGCTTAGCCGACCTTAATAAGCAGAGAAATAAAGCCTTTCCGGATTTTGAAAGCTTGGCAAACTCTTGGGATTTAAGCCTTATTGAAAACGTTTGTAAAAACCTTTGCGCTACCGCAAAGCAAGACGGTGTAAATCTTTTCGTCACCCCAAAGGCAAACGCTGTCAACAGTGTTTACGAAAAGGGTATGTCAGAGGACCCGTACCTGAGCGGTAAAATGGCTTCGGCTTGCATAAAAGCAATTAACGAAATGGGCTCAATGCCATGCGTGCCGTCCCTTTCGCTTAGTGCGACCACTATTGAAAACAGCGATAACGAGCTTAATAAAGCCGCGCTTAGCAACTATTACGTAAAGCCGTTTGAAATTGCAGCGCGCAGCAGCTCCAGATTTGCAGTTCAAATTGCGGAGGACAGCGGAGAGGGCAGTTATTCAAACGCCAATTCCGAGATGCTCTCGGTCTTAGAGAAAAACGCAAGAAAGAGCTTTTATCAGGTTGTGGGCACGAGCAGTGGAGAAAAGGCTATTGACAACGTTAAATCCCATGCGTCCATAATATTAAACGGCTCTTACGGAGCGTTGCAAAACGCTTACGACAAATACCTTAAGCTAAAGGCAGAGGTCGAGAGCGGTGTAATGGATGAAAGCGAGCTTGAATACGCTATCAAAAACGGCACGGCAATAAGCGAGGAAGAAATAAACGAAGCGTTAGACAAGGCATTGACCTTTGCGTTTGCATGCGTACCGCAAGGCTACAAGTTTACACCCGCACAGCAACGGATTAATCTCGAAAAGGACGGCGGTGCAAACCGGGCTCAACAGATAAATCTTACAAAGGGCAGTGCTCCGAGCATGGCTCAGCCTACAGGTCAGGCAAACGCGTTCATAAACCAACAGGCAGAGGTGATTTGCTATCACGCCGTTATAAAATCATCCGTTCTTTTGAAGAATTCCAAAGACGCTTTACCTATCAGGCGTGGCAGAATAGCATTAGTAGGTCAAATGGCGCAAACGGGCGAATCCTACGGAAGAAAGACTCTTTGTCAAAGCTTACAGGAAAGAAACGAGGTTGCCGTTGTGGGCTACGCTCCCGGATACGAGCTTTCAACCGACAGAAGCGACGAGCTTATACAGTCTGCAGTTCAGCTTGTAAATTCTGCTGACGTATGCGTGCTTGTGCTCGGTACGGACGAAAGGGCAAACTCAAAGATTAAGAATTCGCAAAGCGTTAAATTGCCGGCTAATCAGCTTGCTCTGTTAGATCAGCTGTCAAGGACGGGTAAGCCGATAGTTGCAATCGTATCATCTGTCTACGCCCTCGATATGAAGTTTGAGTCAAAGTGCTCGGCGGTATTGCTTGCGCCTGTAGACGGCGTAACTGCCGCAGACGCAATTGCAGATATGATTTGCGGAAGAGCAAATCCGTCGGGAAAGCTGTCATGTACAAGATACGTTGACGTAGACGAGAGATTCTCCCGTATAAAAAACGACAGAAATCTCGGCAAGATAAAGATTGGCGATATGGTTGGCTACAGAGGCTACGTAACGACTAAAGAGAGCGTTAAGTATCCGTTTGGATACGGCTTGAGCTACACTGCGTTTACCTATAGCAATTTTGCATCATTTGGCAATAGATTTTCATTTACGCTGAGAAACACCGGTAGCTACGACGGAGAAGAGGTTGTGCAGATATATGCGAGCGCGCGCAACTCAATTATGGTAAGACCGGCGAGAGCACTCGTAGGCTTTATCAGAGTTTATTTAAAACGTGGCGAAAGTAAGACAGTAGTCGTTAATTTAGAGTCCAGAACAGCTCAAATAAATAACCTTGCCGTTGAGGTTGAAAAATTCAATTTTGAAACGTATAATTTTGCAACGGGCATTAGCGAAGCAGAGGGCTGTAATTTTGATATTTACGTAGGCCCTAACGTAAACGAGGTGAAAAAAGTGGGAAATATTTATAATAACGGTAAAAGACTCAGCAACGGAGGCGAAAGACCTGCCGATTACGTAACTACCGTAACAAACGTCGTATCAGACGGCTATACACTTGAAAAAACTGCGCCGAGACCTGTTCCTCAAAAGAGCAAGACGTGGGCGCACGTAATGGCTATTTTGTGCCTGATATCAGACGTAATGCTTTTGATGCTGGCTATGCTTGCCGCAACCAGCGGACTTGATATGATAACCTTTAACCCCGGCAAGTCAGGGTTTGGGCTTACTGTTGTGGTAACGGTTGCTATCAACGTACTGCTTATTATTGCAATTATCAAAAAAGCAAGCGGTGTGCCTTATGTGGATCACGTTTCAATCCCTCAGATTGCACCGGTCATTACAAAGGCTCCGGACGTATCCTACGATGATTTGTTTGCCCGTGAGTTCAGCGAAAACGTTGCCATCGAAGAAGAAGAGGAAGATACCTTTGACGACTATGCGGCATATTTTGATTCTTCTATCGATATGCCCGAGCTTAGCAACAGGCTTATGGCGTATTCGGCGGCATTTGGCTTGAAGATAAGCCACAAGACGGCAATTTCGGTATTGTCAGCATTGGCTTCCTCAAGACTTGTATTCTTAAGGTCTAAAGACCACATAAAGGCTCAGGCATTTACTGCGGTAATCAGTAAATTTTTCGAAAGCCCGTATCTTGAATACGAGGTAAATAACGATTACTACACGACTGACAGCTTATTGTACGCAAAGACCTCTGCAGACGGATTTGAAGAAACTCCTGTTCTTAGAGCTATAAACCTTGCAAAGGAAGACCCGCACAAGATTAAGGTTGCAACCATCAGCAGAATCAAGGCGGAAAGCACGAGTACGTATCTTTCTAAGTGCCTTCGTTACGTACATAACCCATTGAAGTCGTATAAGATCAGCGTGGATAAAAAGATAACCGGCTCGGTATGCTCGATTCCTTCCAACGTGTGGTTTGTAGTTTGCCTTCAAGAGGGCGAATTTATCGCTGATTTACCGGCAAACGTAGCGGATTCTGCAACGTTTATCAACTTAAACGCAGACATAATTCAGCCTATAGACTACAATTTGAACATGCACGCGGTAAGCTATCATCAATTTGTTGAAATGAGCGATTTGTGCAGAGGAAGAAAGCAACTCGACGAGGATTTCTGGAAGAAGGTTGACAAATTCTCCGAGTACGTTCAATCGTATAATGAAACGTTCGCAATCACCAACAGGTCATGGCTCCAGATTGAAAAATACGCGGGCGTAAGCCTTACCTGCGGAACGGAAGAGGAAGACGTTTTGGATATGGTTCTCTCTTCAAAAATTATTCCTTCTGCGCTTTCGGTTATTAAAGCCAGTGATAAAGAAAACGACCTTACCGTTTCTCACGCAGTTGAAGATTACTTTGGTGACAAGGTGGTAAGCGACGCGATAGAGCTTATAAAAGATTCGGGCGTTTACAGGAAGTAACGGGAGGATGAGAAGATGAATTTTACAGCATTTACACCATCCGCTAAAATGCTTTTGGCTTTTATCGATATAATAACATCAAAGGTTGCTATATGGGTATACGTGGGAGTTCTTGTTCTTTCGGTTGGCTTGCTGGTTTTAGCTATCATTTTTAACGAAATGAAAACGCCTAAGGTTATAACTAAGGCGGGAAACACTCAGCTTCCCGACCTTGGCGTTAATCAACCTCAAGCTGCAAGTCAGACACAAAAAGAGAAAAAAGAGCCTGTAAACGCAGATGGCAGACCGATAGGAAGATTCAGCACCTTAATAAAGCTTGACGAAAACAGAAAGAGCTTTAAAAGGGCAGGCTATGACAAGCACGTAACCTTGCAAAATCTGTGCGAGAATTTTAGAAACTATGCGGCAAGGCACTTAAGA
>JAFVQT010000004.1 GCA_017504655.1 Clostridia bacterium
TCAAGTGAGATTTAAAGGGGGAGAAACAAGGTAGGCAAGGCTCACAAATTGGTATTGGATGGGATAGACCTTGTTGGTCATCCCAGTCAAGAGCAATTTGTAGAAACACAGCATACCGAAGTTTATACGCCTTTAAATTAAAGGATTAGATACAAGCAAAAGAAGGCTCGCTTTGTGACACAAGACACAATAGACCTCTTTGGTCATTGGGGTTTGGGGGACAAAGCAGTAACGCACTTTTGCGACGTAGATAAGCCTTTAAAATTAGTCTTTGCGAGCAATAATATTTATATCTATCTCCAATCCCAAGTTGCCGTCGTTACCTTTTTCTACGGTAATCTTGCCGGACTTTTCGTCTTTGATAACCTTTTTGTATTTACCGCCAACGATTATACCGTTGATATCAAAGCTGTATTTTTCTCTGTCAATTATGTAAGGCTTAACAAGCTCTGCACTTTCGTCGTCGATATAACCTACGTGGTGACAAGCCTTCATATCCCAATCGTAAACGTAAACCTTAACCTTATCTCCGTCAAGGAGTATACCAGTACGCTTAAACTCTTGGTCCGCATATTCGTATACGATATCGTTTTCGTATTCCTCTTTAAGCTCGCTCATCTTTAAACCGTCGAACTTGTCAAGATAGCCAAGCTTTACACCTTGCTTGATTTCGGCATCGAGAATGCTTTTAATTTTGATTTTTTCTTCGTTAGTCTTATCAGTACCTAAAACAGTAGTAGTGTGCGAGAATATTACGTCGTTTGGTCTATAGATAAGCTTGCGCGCTCTCTTTGTACATATATTTGCTAAAATATCGTCAAGATTCTGAGGCGGTGTAAGCTTAAATTCGTCTTTTTTAGGCTTTTCTTCCTCTTTTTCTTGCTCTTCTTCCTCGTCTTCTTGCTCAGTAGCAGGAGTAGGATCTTCTACAGCAGGCTCTTCGATTGGCTCTTCGGCTTGCTCAGTAATAGGTTCTTCGATAACCTCTTCTACAGCAGGCTCTTCTACGGGAGCTTCTA
The DNA here is from genome assembly GCA_017504655.1 of Clostridia bacterium. Lineage (GTDB taxonomy): Bacteria > Bacillota > Clostridia > Christensenellales > Borkfalkiaceae > UBA10281. The sequence goes on from JAFVQT010000004.1 coordinate 1,020, forward strand.
CAGTGGGCTCTTCGATTGGCTCTTCGGCTTGCTCTACAGCAGGCTCCTCGATAACCTCTTCTTCAGCAGGCTCTTCTACGGGAGCTTCTACAGTAGGCTCTTCGATTGGTTCTTCGGTTTGCTCAGTAATAGGCTCCTCGATAACCTCTTCTTCAGCAGGCTCTTTTGCGGGAGCTTCTACAGCAGGCTCTTCGATTGGCTCTTCGGCTTGCTCAGTAATAGGCTCCTCGATAACCTCTTCTTCAGCAGGCTCTTCTACGGGAGCTTCTACAGCAGGCTCTTCGATTGGCTCTTCGGCTTGCTCTACAGTAGGCTCATCGATAACCTCTTCTACAGCAGGCTCTTCGATTGGCTCTTCGGCTTGCTCTACAGCAGGCTCCTCGATAACCTCTTCTTCAGCAAGCTTGTCCACTTCCTCCTTAGAACCGTCTAAGCTACCCTCTTCGTCTAAGGCAACCTGCATTTCCTCTTCGCTCATCTCAATCGGAGCTTCTTCAGCCTCTTCGGCTTGCTCACAGTCTTCTTTAACAGACTCCTCAATTGGCTCTTCCGCAGGCTCAACAACGTCCTGAGCATCATCAACAGCCTCTACCGCTTCGCAAGCTACGTCTTGCACCTCGGTAACAGTCTCTTCTCTAATCTCTTCTGCTTCTGTAAGAGCTTCTTTAATAGCCTCTTCATTTTCTACAACCTTTATACAATGGGTGTTGTAATTTCTGATTTTAGGTCTTTTTCTTCTATTATTTTCTGCCATAGTTTTCTCCTATGCTTTATTGCTTATTTAGTATACTTTATACGTGGTCGGCTTGTCAATACTATCCCGAATATTTTTCGCTTTGAACATTAATAAGCTCTGTATCCGAAAAATAATTGATTTTCATGGCGTTCTTAACCTCTTCTAAGGTCTTTGACGCAACGGCCCTTGCCTTTTCACTACCCTTTTTGAGTATTTCATATACTGCGGGGATATCCTTTTCGTATTCCTTTCTTCTGGCTCTGATAGGCTCTAAAACGTCCTCTAAAACAGCGTTTAAAAATCTCTTGACCTTCATATCGCCAAGCCCGCCTCTCGTATAGTGAGCCTTAAGCTCGTCAAGGCTTTTATATTCTGGTAAAAATCTTTCGAAATGCCCGTCGTTTGCAAACGCGTCGAGATAGGTAAACACAACGTTGCCCTCAAGCTTACCCGGGTCGGAAACCTTAATATGGTCGGGGTCTGTGTACATACTCATTACGCTCTGCTTTACAACCTCAGGAGTATCGGCAAGATAGATACAGTTGCCAAGCGACTTGCTCATCTTTGCCTTACCGTCCGTACCGGGAAGTCTTAAGCACGCCTTTCTCTCAGGCAAGACAGCTTTCGCTTCAACTAACGTTTCGCCGTATACGGAATTGAACTTCCTTACGATTTCGTTTGTTTGCTCTATCATAGGGAGCTGATCCTCGCCAACGGGCACAGTATTTGCTTTAAAGGCGGTAATATCCGAGGCTTGACTTATAGGATAAGTGAAAAAGCCTACGGGTATGCTCGTTTCAAAGTTTCTCATCTGAATTTCGTTTTTAACCGTTGGGTTACGCTGAAGCCTTGACACGGTAACGAGATTCATATAATAAAATGCAAGCTCGGTAAGCTCCGGTACTTGCGATTGAATAAATATGGTCACCTTTTCCGGGTCTAAACCGCAGGAAAGATAATCAAGAGCAACCTCAATTATATTTTGTCTTACCTTTTCGGGATTTTCCGCATTGTCGGTAAGGGCTTGCGCATCGGCTATCATAACGTACATCTGGTCGAAGTCACCCTTTTGCTGAATTTCAACTCTTCTTGACAGCGAACCAACGTAGTGCCCTACGTGAAGCCTGCCGGTGGGTCTATCGCCTGTTAAAATAATTTTTGCCATCTTCTTCTCCTATAAGTAACAACTGATATTACAAATTTTCTGATATTTCTACGATTTTTCTTAGCCTGTGGTTAAGACAGCTCTTTGTTAAGCCGAGCTTGTCCGCAAGCTCAGACAAGGTCAAATCCTTATTTTTGAGCCTTGCCTCGGCTACGGTTTTTAAGCTTTCGGGAAGCTCGTTAAGCCCGATTATCCGGGCTATTTTATTAACCGCGTTTATCTGCTTTGCCGATGCGCCCATCTGCTTGGACATATTTGAAATTTCGCAGTTAAGCTTGCGGTTATAGTTATTCTTTTCCTCTTTTAAGGTAGCTATTTTTGCTAACTTTTCTACCGAGTTATCCGCACCCATTATTGCAAGCAGCTCTGCAATTTCGTCAATGGTTTTTAAATAAACTATAAACGTATCCTTTCGCTCAATCAGCTTGGGCATTAAGTATACCTCACTTAAAATTTCGCAAAAGTCGGTTGCCGTTTGGTAATTTGTAAAAACAAACTCCAAGTGATAGCCCGTTGCGGTGCTGCCGTCCTCTTTAGGAAGCGTCACGCTTCCGCTACCCAAAAACGCGCCTCTTATGTACGAGGCCTTACAGCAGTCGTCCTCTACAGTTTCCCAATTTATATTGAGCCTTATGTTTGCCCCTTCTTCGTCAACCTCTATTATACCAAGGTCAATTAAAAGAAAGATGCTGTTTTTATCTATACACGAAAAGGTCGTGCGCTTTTTCCTTCTGGGCTTGTCCACGCTTTTTTCTATCTTAGGCGTAAGCCCATATAAATCGTGAATAACCTTAGAAATCTCTTTTGCGGTTTCTTCTATATCGGTTGCCATTTCCACACCGATATTTCCGCCCTTTACCCCTATAGAGCCCGCAGTCCTTAAAAATGCGGCAAGCAACGCCTTTTTGCAACAGAGCGAGGTATGTTCTATTTTTAAAATCTCGGATTTAACCTCTTCGGAAAAGTTCATCTCACTCTATTCCCTTTTGCTTTTTGTATTCGGCAAATCTTAAGCTTGGGGCTTTGCCGTCTATATTCATTATCCTGTCTAACGGAAAATTCACTCTTTTTAAAAGGTCTTCAAAAAGAGCTGTATCACCTATTCTGTCAACGGTATGAGCATCGCTGTCAAGCGCAAAATACACGCCCGTATCTATAACGCCCTGCCATTCTTCATCGGTCAAAGGGTTTTTCTTGGTACTGATTTCAAACAGAGTACCGTAATCCGCACATGCCTTTGCCACCTCAACCGCATTGCACGCACATCCGTAGCCGACGTGTGTTAAAACGTCTATAGGGTTTTTCTTAACAGCATTTACGTAGCACGCGGTGTTATATTTCAGCAGCCTGTCCGTAGCCTTTATTTTAAACTTATCGTGCCACATATTTCTTATAAGAAGCTTACCTGCATCGCCTACAGACTTATAGAGAATAAACTTATGCACGCCTGCCAAAACGACGTCCAGCTTAGCGTAGTCGGACGGCTTAACGTCTATAAATCCCTCTACTCCCCTTATGTTAGACTCTATACCAAGAAAAACTTTTACACCCGTCTGTTCTTCGGCTTTTGCGCACTCGTCACGCATTTTGTCAAGCCTTCTTCTACGCATGCCAAAAGCAGGATGCGAAAAGCCGTGGTCGGTTATCGCAATCCCACCAATGCCCTTTTCCTTTGCCGAAAGAGCATTTTCAAGTATGGTCCCTTTACCGTGACTGTACGTGGTATGGGTATGTAAATCAAGTGTAATCTTCATCCTTAAATTTACCTAAATATTCTATCTCTTCTTGCAGTACAATACCGCTTTTTTCCTTTACAGTTTGCTTTATATGCCTGATTAATCGGCTTATATCGGCACTTTTTGCATTTTGGTCTGCCAAAATAAAGTTCGCGTGCCTTTCAGAAACCCTTGCTGAGCCCAGCCTGAAGCCCTTGAGATTACAGCCTTCTATAACCTTGCCTGCATAATATCCGTCGTTTTTAAAAACGCTTCCGCACGACCTGCCCTTGGGTTGCTTGTTCTTCCTCAGCTTTAAAAAATATTCGGACTTACTCTCCGACTGATCGTACTCTACGTTTTCAAGATTAAAGCACACAGATATAACTACGTCCTTTTGAGCCTTAAACCTACTTGTTCTGTATCCAAACTCACAGTCTGCAAAGCTGTAAATTCCGCTCGATGCAACGACGTAGGAAACGTAATCGCCGACGTTTTTGCCAAAGCAACCTGCATTCATCGCAACTACTCCGCCAATGCTTGCGGGTATTCCGTTTAAAAATTCCACACCGCCCAGACTGTTATATAGCGCTTGCTTTAAAAAATCGCACACTCGCTCGCCCGCGTAGCAGGTAATCAGATTTCCACTTACCGATATACCCTTTAGGCATTCGGTCGAAATCAGTATACCCTCGTAGCCATCGTCGGAAATCAACAGGTTAGAGCCGGCACCCAAAACGGAATAATCAACACCCTCACTGAGAATAACGTCAACTGCCATTTTAACCTTTTCGGCAGAATCGGGAAAAATAGCAAGCCTTGCCTCACCGCCGGTTTTGTAGGTGTTTTTATCCTTTAAGCTGTAATTTTGCTTGCAGCAAATACCGCTTTGACTGAAAATTTTAACAAAATGCTCCACGTTGAACATTATGCTCCCTCCTATTTTACTATAAATTTACTATTATTACAAGTGTTTTAACACATTTTTAAAATCTAACAAACTACTGTTTGTTATTTTTTGACTTAAAACAGAAGAATTTATTTTATCTATCGCCTCACTGTCGGTAAACGGACTTACAGTGTAGCTTATTCTGCTAAAATCAACTATGCCGGCGTCACCGCTTGAATACACACTGTAAAAAACCGATGCCATCCCTATCCGATTTAATTTCTTTTGGATTTTTTCCGATATTAAAAACTCCAAAAACCTTACGCTCTCGCCATACCTTTGCTTGTCAGAGGTTAAAACCGACACGTACTGCACCAAGTCCGAAAATCCGTCTATCGGAGTCGGGTAAAATTCAACACCTCTTTGCTCAAGCCTTTTTATATCTCTCTGCGTGCCAAGCAGGGCATCGCAGCTTCCCCCCGAAAGATAATCCACGTAAGCATCAATTGGCTTTTTATATAAAATCTCCTTTGCCTTCAAATTGCCGTAATACACCCCTCCAAAAGGGATATTATACGTGTTTTGTGACACAAAAAGCCTGTCTATAGGTCGATTTTCTTGATTTTTTCTTATTAAAAAGTATCCACCCGCGCACCATGGATAAGCATAGAATTTACCCCCTATCTCGCCACCTAAAAAGGATATTTCAGGCAAGCTCTTTGCATAGCCTGAGATACAGTCGACGCCTACCCCATAAGAAATCATATCGGGTAGCTCACCCTTTTTTATGGAGCTTTGCGCACTTTCCTCGGTATGGCTTATTACCATAACGATAACGCCCTGCCCCTTATAATCCACAGATACTTGAGCTAAAAAATCAGACCTTGAGCCTATTCCCCCTTCAAAAACGTCTATATTCCAAAGGGTTAAAACGCATTTATGAGTGGGCGAGGTTATGGGAAATTCTTGCTCCCCCGTAGTAATTTTATACGATAACGGCATAAGTATAATAATTGCAAGACACAGGACAAATGCAATCGGTCTACTCAAATTTTTCATAATAAAATATATGTGTACAAGGTTAAAATAAGAATAAATTTGCTTAATTGCGGCAATGAGTTTAAAAATTTTTTCGATGCCCTGATAAATATAGCCTTATTTAGGTATATTAGATTGACATTGAGCTGTTTCTTTGATATAATAATGCCATTATTGGGTTTTTACAGCCCTTTTGTATACTAAGGAGGTAATTATGTTTTGTAGACAATGCGGTACAGAGGTGGCTAACGATTGTTTAGTTTGCCCATCATGCAATTCTTCGGTTGCCATTATGCACCAAAAGGACGTTATTGAAGGTGTAACGAGAGAATCTAAGGCATCTCTTTCCAAGGTTTTTAAATCGGGAGCCTTTCTTTCATTTGCAATAGGTGTAACCTTTGTTTTCTTCACCTATCTTCTTTCGTTTTTGCCATCTATTTTAGCCATTTTAGAATGGTTTGACCCACTCGTTCTTATTTCACTTGGCGCATCTGCAGGATTACTCGTTATTCCTCTTTTAGACTTCATTAACGTATGGAAGGTCTATTCTCATAGGGATGGCAGACTTGTTCCTTCGCAAATCAACAGCTTTAGACATTTCTCTACCTTGTGGATTGTTTTATATAGAATCTGCACTGTTTTAATTATAATTTCAGGCGCAATTGCAACCATTTTGAGTCTTATCGGGGTTAGAGATTTTGAGGACTTCCTGATTACTACCTTTATAGTTGCTTCTATAATAGTCGGTCTTGTATTCTTCTTTAATGCCTGTGTGTCAATTTACTCCAACATAAACAGCAGCTTTGAAAACACATCAAGATGTTATGCAAGCGCAACCTACAAACCAATGGCAAGGGTTTCTAAGCCTAAGTTTTATATTCTCGCTTCTTTCTTTGTAATAATCAGCGTGGCTTTAGCACTTTTAGCATCATCCGTATCTACTGCAATATATCCGTCAAGCTTAATTATGCTTGCAAACGGCTTATATTTAATCTTCTCTGCAGTGCTTATAAGCAAGCTTGAAGAGGTTAGCCGTGAATATCACGTGAAGGTTACAAAGGAAACGAACACATTACAAGCTCTCGAAAAACAGACCTCTGCTTACAGAAATGAATTATACCGCAAGGAAAGAGAGGAGCAGGAAAGAATTGAACGCGCTGAACGTGAGGAGCGTGAACGCGCTGAGGCTAAAACTCGCGAAATGTTAGAGCGTGAATTGTTAGCAAAGGAGCGTAGCGAAAAGCTCACTCAGGAAATGCTTCTCCAGCAGATGATGATGTTTATGAAGGAGAACATGAAAAATAACGGTTCTTCGGGTGTTAACTTAGAAAAGCCCGATTCTCATTCTTCTTCAAATTCCGATGATTTATCAGACTTGTTGAAGAAATAATTTAGTTGAATTTAAGTAAAAAACCTTCTATGGCGTAACTGCCGTAGAAGGTTTTCTTTATGTATCTTTTCGTTTAAACTGACAAGGTCTGTATGCTGTGCAGATATTAGCCTACCGCATACTATCCCTATATCTTTTTTATTTTTATTTATTTAGGCTTTGTTTCGGCGTATGACTTATTTTGATAAAGGCTCAGACGCGGATAAAACCGGATACTTGCGGAATTATTCGCACAGTAATCACCATCTCAATGGAATTGCAAATATCCTAAAAAGGCCGTTATTGCCAAGCAGATAAGCATTTAACCTTCAGTCACATGTAGCAGAGCCTTATTCATTACTGCCGAAAACAGATTTCATAAGGTCGGCTGCAGCATCGTATCCTGCCTGCTTCAGACGGAATTTTCTCGCCGCCGTTTCTAAAACTATAGGTATATTTCTACCGGGAGTTACAGGTATTGTCACCTTTAAAATCTTTTCGCCCAAAATTTCCTCATACAGCTCCTCGGTACCGATTCTCTCGTACCCCTTACCTGCTTCCCACGGCGAAAGCTCTGCAATTATATCTATGGTTTTGCTGGGCGTTATAGCACCCGGGCCAAACATCTGCTGAACGTTTATTATACCAAGACCCCTTATTTCCATAAAATAACGTATGTTTCGGGGAGCTTTACCTATAAGCTTATCGTTGATGTTTTTAATAATTACTGAGTCGTCGGCTACCAAACGGTGACCTCTGTTTACAAGATCCAACGCAATTTCGCTTTTACCTACGCCCGACTCACCTGTTATTAAAATGCCTATACCGAACACGTCGACGAAAACGCCGTGCGCTACATGCGTAGGCGCGAGAGCCTCGCTTTTGTAAGCCGTTATATCGTTGATAAGCACGGTAGTAATTTTTTTAGAGCTAAGCAACGGACAGCTGTATTTTTCGCAAAGCTCCTTAATTTCGGGCATAATCTCTATGCCTCTTGATATAATCAAGCAAGGAATATCCCTCTTTATAAGATTATCTAAAGCCGAATATCTTCCTTGAGCGGTCAGCCCTGCCAAGTACTCCGTTTCTGCTTTACCGAGCACCTGAACTCTCGTTTTATCAAAGTGCACGAAATATCCCGAAAGCGGAAGACCCGGCCTGGATACGCTTATCGAGCTTAACACAAGCTCACCTCTTCCCTTTGATACAACCTCCAGCTCAAGCTCCTTTGCAAAGCTTTCTACCGAAACCTTTACTACCTCGTTTTCTATTTGTCTACCCTTCATAACCGTCGAAAAACTCCTTGATTTTTTTAGCTCGCACCATGCCGATGCCTTCTACCTTGGCAAGCTCCTCTTGGCTTGCTCTTTTGATATTTTCTATACTTCCGAACGCATTTAACAGCGCCTTTCGCTTTTTTTCGCCTATTCCCTCAATCTCCTTGAATATAGAGGTTAAATTGGTCTTTTGATGAGTCGATTTGTGATAGGTTATGGCAAATCTGTGCGCCTCATCACGAATTCTCTGTAGCATTTTTAAAACGTAATCTCTGCGGGGTAGTACCACGGGCTCATTTGAAAAAACCGTAAAAATTTCTTCCTCTCTTTCGGCAAGCGATATAAGGTCTGCCTTTACGCTTTTATAGGTATCTACAACCTCTTTCACAGAAGAGAGCTGACCCTTGCCACCGTCTATTATAATAAGGTCGGGCATAGGAAAATTCTCTTCCTCGTCCGTGCCAAGCTTGTCAAGCCTGCGCTTTAAAACCTCTTTTAAGCAAGCAAAGTCGTTATTGCCCTCAACAGTTTTTATTTTAAATCTGCGATAGCTCGTTTTATCAGGCTCGCCGTCGATGAATACTACCATCGAGCCTACCTTATCCACACCGCTTATATGCGATATATCAAAGCACTCCATACGGCGAGGATATCTTTTTAAATTAAGCACTCTCCTTAGCTTTTCACACGCGGCTCTCGTCATATCGTCCTTGTGCCTGATTTTGTCAATTTCCTTTTCAAGATAATCCTCGGCGTTTTTCCTTGCCATATCCACAAGCTGTCGTTTAACACCTCTTTCCGGGTGCGCAACCGTTACGGTTTTATCAAAATTTACCTTGAAAAATTCGTCTATAAGTCGATTATCGTCTAAATCATTTGAAATCAATATCTCATTTGGCACTTCGGTATTCTGCGTATAATACTGCGATATAAATCCAATAAGCCTTTCACTATCCGTTTCGGATGCATCGTCTAAAGCAAAGTTCTTACCGCCTTGCATACGCCCACCCCTTATAAATAAAAGGCTTGCGCTGGAGTAAACACCGTTTGTGGTAACGGCTAAAACGTCCATGTCAACAAATTTGTTTAAGGCGGTAATTCTCTTCAGCTTGATTTTCTCAAGCATCTTGAGTCTATCTCTGTAGGTCAAAGCAATTTCAAACTCCTCAAGCTCCGAAAACTTAAGCATTTTTTCTTTTAAAATACTCTCTACAACGTCGTCGTTACCTGCTAAAAAATCTATTGCGCCCTCTACCCTTTCTCTGTATTCTTGCACGGAGCATCTGCCTGAGCAGGGAGAAAGACACTTTTTTATATGATAGTTTAAGCACTCCTTTTTCGGCTTTTCGGGCTCGATTTTTATAGCACAGCTTCTCGTCATAAAGGCGGTATTTATAATTTGCAGAGTTTCGCTTGCGCTAACTCCCCCCATAAACGGACCGAAATATCTCGCTCCGTCCCTTTTTATTTTTCTCGTAACCGAAAACGTGGGGAACGGCTCTTTTAAATTGACCTTTATATACGGATAAGTCTTGTCGTCCTTAAGCAGAATATTATATCTTGGCTTATACTTTTTTATAAGGTTATTTTCAAGCGAAAGGGCGTCGATTTCCGACGTGGTGATAATATAATAAAAGTCGTCTATATTAGCCACCATTGCCTCTACCTTTTCAGGCTTTTTATTTGAATGGAAATATTGCCTTACTCTGTTTTTCAGCACCTTTGCCTTGCCTACGTATATTACGGTTTGTTCTTTATTGAGCATGACGTAAACTCCCGGACTCTCCGGAAGAAGCTTAAGCTTTGCTTCGATTTTTTCGTTCATACTACACCTCATTTAACAAATAACCGCCTTATAGGCTTACTTTTGCTCTTTTTCCCAAGCTTTTAATCAGTCTTTCTCTATCGTTTTGTATATTGCCCGAAATTACGTCTGCCAGTAAGCCGTTTAAAATTTTACCAACGTCTTTACCCTTAAACCCAAATTTTAAAACGTCGTCACCGCTTATTGCCAGCTGTTTTACTGACAGGCACTCACCGCTTGAAAATACTGCTCTTATTCTTCTGTCTATCTCTGCTATTTTTTGCCTTTCTTCCTCTGCCCTTAAAGTACCCTGAGCCGAGTTATCAGCATACTTAACCGCTAACAAATCCAATGCTCTGCCCTCGCCGATTTCTGCAAGGCGCATTTTAAATTTGACCTCGTTTTGAGGAAAAGGTCTATCGTGATTTTTAACTAAAAAGCATATGTCCTCAACTAATTTGTTTGAGGCCTTTAGCCTTTTTAATACCTTATAAGCAATCCTTTCGGAAAGGTCTGCATGGCCGTAAAAATGTCCTTCACCCTTTTCGTCTAAAAAGAATTTGCTCGGCTTTGCAATGTCGTGCAGCAGCATACACCACCGAAGCTCTCTTTTGGGCTCAATGCTCTTCATCGCATAGACCGTATGGGTGTACACGTCGTACAAATGCCACTTGCTGTGCTGTGCAAATTTATAGCAAGCCTTAAGCTCGGGGATAACCTCGAATATAATCTCGGGGGCAAGCAAAAACGCCCTTTCTACGTAGTCGCCGATAAGCATTTTGTCCATCTCGACGAATATTCTCTCCGCAGAAATTTTCTTTAATAAGCCGACGCACTCTACCATTGCGCTCAAGGTGCTTTTATCCAAATCAAAGCCTGTTGCAGATACAAATCTGACCCCTCTCAATATTCTCAAGGCGTCCTCGTTAAATCTCTCCTTTGCATCGCCAACTGTGCGTATTACACCCCTTTTAAGGTCTGAAAAGCCTTCGTATAGGTCGATTAACCCACGCTTTGGGCTATACGCCATAGCGTTTACGGTAAAATCCCTGCGCTTTAAATCCTCTTTTATATCTCTTACAAAATCGACCGAGGACGGGTGGCGAGAGTCCAAATACTGTCCCTCGCTTCTAAAAGTTGTAACCTCGTAATTTACTCCGTTTTTTCTGACTGTTACCGTGCCGTGCTTTAGTCCCGTTGGTATTATCTGCTCACCGCTAAAGACGTCTATAACCTCTTGCGGAAGAGCCGAGGTTGTTATATCCCAATCCCCGGGATTTTTACCCATCAGGCTATCTCTGACACAGCCACCCACAACGTACGCCTCGTAACCCTTTTCCTCAAGCCTATTTAGTATCTCTGACGCCCCATCGGGGATTAATATATTTATTTGTTCCATTTAACTCCCTTAAGACGCAATTTAAAAATTGATTTTATTACTCCTTCTCTGAAAAGCCGTTACAAAATTCAAGAACCTTGTCAAACGCCTTTTGCTTTGAGGTATCGTTAAAATATTCGTGTCTGACACCGTCGTAAAGCACGCACTCAACCTCTTTAACACCAACTGTTTCGGTATAAAATGCATACAGACTTTTTACCGATTCACCCATATCGCCAACGGGGTCCTGACTGCCCGAAATTAAAAGCAAGGGCTTATCAACGTTGATATTTATATAATTTTTCTTTTTGTAAAGAGTTTTTAACCCCTTAAAAAAGCCTCGGTAAAAATTGTTGCTTAAGATAAACCCACATCCCCAAGTGTTTGCGTATTTATCGCATTCTTCCTTTACCGAAGAAATAAACGTACCCTCTGTAAACTTCTTGTTGTACATACCAAAGCTCATATCGGCAAGCATTTTGCCCGGCTTTTTTGCTCTTCCAAGCGCGCATGCAAGCCCTGCCACAATCGAGCCCCCCACAACGGGAAAGCCCTGCATCTTTGCGCTACCGCCGATTATAGCACCGTCTATTTTATCACCGTAACGCTCTAAATAAGCCTGAGTTAAAAACGAGCCGTAGCTATGACCTAACAAAATAAGAGGAATCTTTGGATAAAGATTTTTATAGACGGTAGAAAGCTCTGCAACATCCTTTAAGGTATCAAAAAACATATCGCCCCTTGTGTAGCCCGAGCAGTCGTCCGTTTTGCCGTGACCTCTGTGATCGTCTGCTATTACGATATAGCCGTTTTTGCACATGAATTCAGCAAAATCAACGTATCTGAGCGAGCTTTCCGCCATGCCGTGCACTACCTGAATTACACCCTTTGGATTTTCACATTCCCAAAGCCTGTAATATATAATTTTACCGTCAAAGCTCTTAAATTCTCTCTCAATCATAATACGCTCCTTTCGATGGCTTTTAGCCAGCTTTCGTAATATTTTTTATATTTTACATCGCCGTTTGGCGTAAATAACCTTTCAGTTTGTCTGTAATTTGAAATCTCGTCTAATCCAAGAAGCCCAAGCCCAAGTCCACAGAGATATACCGCACCAAGTGCCGTGCTCTCTTTTTCAATAGGTCTATTGACGGGAATATTCAACACGTTTGCCTGAAAATCCATTAAAAAATCGTTTGCAGACGCGCCTCCGTCACACCTTAGCTCACGCATTTTTTCGCCACTTTCCTCTTCCATAACCACGGTTAAATCCTTAGTGGCGTAAGCCATAGACTCTAAGCCCGCTCTCGTTATATGCGCTTTTGTTGCGCCCCTTGTAAGCCCACAGATAACGCCCCTTGCATCGCTATTCCAAACGGGTGCGCCAAGACCTGTAAAGGCAGGCACTAAATACACTCCTCCGTTATCCTCAACCGAGGTTGCCAACGCCTCGCTGTCCCTTGAAGAAGCGAAAAATCCCAAATTGTCGCGTAGCCACTGAATTGTACTGCCCGCGTTGAACACGCTGCCCTCAAAGGCGTAAGCAGTTTTTCCGCCTATAGTGTAAGCCACGGTCGTTACCAATCCGTTTTGCGAAATAACGGCGTTTTCGCCTAAATTATAAAGCATAAAAAGCCCCGTTCCATAGGTTACCTTGCTTGTTCCAACGTTAAAACAGCCCTGACCGATAAGCGCAGATTGCTGGTCGCCCGCAATACCGCAAAGGGGTATTTTAACACCCATATATTCAAACTCGCCAACTACCTCGTCAGATGCAACCACCTTTGGCAAGGAGCTTTTCGGTATGCCGAAAATATCTAATAGCTCATCGTCGTATGAAAGCGTTTTAAGATTGAAAAGCATAGTTCTCGAGGCATTCGTAACGTCGGTTACAAAGGCTTTTCCGCCCGTTAATTTATAGACTAAAAAGCTGTCTACCGTACCAAAGCAAACCTCGTTTTTTGCAAGCTTTTCTCTGATGACAGGGACGTTATCTATAAGCCACTTTATCTTGCTTGCAGAAAAGTAAGCGTCCATAACCAACCCCGTTTTGTTGCGGATAAGCTCACCGTGAATTTCAGAAAGCTCGGCTATATAATCTGCTGTCCTTCTGCATTGCCACACTATAGCATTATACAAGGGCTTACCCGTAAGCCTGTCCCACGCGATAACGGTTTCTCTTTGGTTTGTAATGCCAATACCCCTGACCTTTTTAACGTCGTCCGCACTCTCTAAAATCTCAATGAGAGAGGAGAGGGTTTCGGCGTAAATCTCGTTTGCATTTTCTTCAACGAAGGATGGCTCAGGGTAAATCTGACTAATCGGCGAGGACTTTTGCATAACTATTTTCTTTTGGTTAAGGTCGTATAAAACAGCTCTCGTGCTGGTCGTACCCTCGTCTATTGCTACAATATAGCTCATACTTTCTCCGTTTAAAGCATTTAAATGCTTTAATTGTATTTATAAAACAATTTTAACCTAAGTTGAAGTATTTTTCAAGCCCTATCGTAATATTTTTGCTAAATTTTACAAATTTACACATATTATGTACTAAGGAGAAGAAAATGAACACTGTAGTACTTACCGGCGGAGGCACAGCAGGGCACGTAACCCCGTCGCTTGCCCTTGTACCTGAGCTTAAAAAAAGATTTGATAAAATAGTTTACGTTGGAAGTAAAAACGGAATTGAAAAAGAGCTTGCAAAGAAAGAGGGGCTGACATATTTTTACATTCCTACAGTAAAAATGCAAAGAAAATTTACCTTAAAAAACGCAATTATACCTGCAAAATTACTGTTTGCAATCAGCGAAAGCAAAAAGCTATTAAAAAACATACGCCCATCCGCAGTATTTTCAAAGGGTGGCTACGTTGCCCTTCCCGTAGTTATCGCATCAAAAAAATTGGGCATACCCGTCGTTTCGCACGAGTCGGATATGACTGTTGGTCTTGCAAATAAAATCGGCGCAAAGTATTCCAAGCTGTTTTTAACCTCTTTTGACTGCACCGACGTAAAGGGTTGCAAAAAGGTTTTTACAGGTAGCCCTATAAGAGAAAGTCTGTTTAAGCAATTTGATAAAAAAGCTATACTTAAAAAGCTTGCCCTATCCGGCAGAAAGAAGATATTACTGATTTTTGGCGGTAGCTCGGGCAGTAAAAGTATAAATGATATTACCGAAAAGTGCCTTTATAAGTTGATTAATCGCTATGACGTAGTGCATATATGCGGAAAGGGCAAGGGAGAAGACCAACGTGAAAAGGGGTACGTTAAAATGCAATTTTGCGACGATATCAGCGAGCTGTTTTACATTGCCGACCTCGTAGTTTCTCGGGCGGGGGCAAATTCACTGTTCGAGCTGACGGCATTAAAAAAGCCGACTCTTGCAATACCTTTACCTAAAGGGAATTCAAGAGGCGACCAAATAGAAAACGCCGAATATTTTAAAAAACGTAAAATGATAGAGGTTTTGTTAGAAGAAAATATAAACGAAAACACTTTTTTAAACGCCATTGCAAAACTAGAAAGCAACGCTAATAATTTAATTGAAAACTGCAAGGCATATAACCAAACGCTACCAAACGAAAAAATAGCAGAACTTATTAAGAAAACTGCTCTGCAAGGTTAATTACTCTTTTATTTTTAGAGATAGCATATTCATATATATCACGAGTCTTACCAATTGTTTTATAATAAAAAATTAATAGGTCAGAATTTTGCACTACCCATTTATTTCGCTCTATAATAGCAAATTTTAAGGGTACTTTTTCTATTTCTGGATATATTGAACAATCGCACTTTTTAGCAAAATCATTACACCTAACGTTGTTTAAATAGGGCATAACAAAAACAACACTTGAATTTGCATGTAGCTGTTGATACGCCCTTGCAACCCTTAAAGAAAAACTGTCAAAATCTCCGTAATTACCCACGTAAAAATCAACGTCTTGACCTTGTAATTCTTTTTCTAAAACGTTTAATACCGTTTGCATATCGATTGAACTCTCGCTAAAAGAAGCATGCCCAAAAAAGCTAACTATCATAACAACACCCCCATAAACAATATATTTTATAAAGGGGTTGTTTGTCAAGCAAATATGAGATTATAACGGCACTTTTATAAAGGCGTGTTTTAAAACGCGTGATTGTTATACTATTTATATAACCCTTTAGGAGTATGTATATGACTTTAAATGATGCTGTTGCAAAAAGAATAAATAAATTATTGAGAGAACGAAAAATGACACAGTATAGACTAGAGCGCAAATCAGGGCTAATACACGGCGCGCTTGACCGTATTTTGAACGGACAAAATAAAACGGTTACACTTACAACCGTTTACAAGCTTGCAAGAGGTTTTGATATGACGTATATTGAATTTCTTGACGACGAGGTTTTTCGCTCTGAGCTTATTGAAATAGATTAATTTTAGGCATTATTAAAGCCACGGATATGTCGATAATCGACTTATCCGTGGCTTTTTGTTTGCCAATTTATTATTTCTTGTCAGAAAGATATATAAGCTTATAAACTACTCCTATTGCCATACCTCCGATAATATTACCGATTGTTACGGGAATAAGATTGTTTACTATACAGTTTAACACGGTGAGTCCGTTTGCAGATATTCCACCCTTCCAATAGGTGAAAAGACCGCTTGGGAGATAGAACATATTTGCTACCGAGTGCTCAAAACCTGCTACAACGAAAATAGTTATAGGGAAGAATATAGCAAGTATTTTTCCGCCTGCGGTTTCTGCCGAAAAGCCCATCCACACTGCGAGGCATACAAGCACGTTACAGGCAATACCCTTGAGCATTGCGGGGAAAAACTGTAAATTTGCTTTAGCAGTGGCAGTTGCAACTACTGTAGGAGCGATAGAATCGAGCGAACCGCTGTAAACGGCGATAGCAGACACCAAAACCGCACCTATGAAGTTTCCGAGATAAACTATACAAAGATTTTTAAGCATTTGACTGCATTTTATCTTGCCCTGCAAAACCGGCATAATAAGCAGACAGTTACCCGTAAAAAGCTCACTGCCTGCAAGTATTACCATTGCAAGTCCGCCCGGGAATATCATTGCACCGACAACCTTATTCGCATACACGTTTCCAAACGTTGCGCCTATGCCTGCAAAGGCTATAAACGCCCCCGCCATTATCGCAAGCAAAAGGGTTTTTACAAAATTCATTTTAACCTTACCTTCACCAACGGAAAGATAAGCTTCTGCTATTTGGTTAGGTTTAAGCATATTTTCTCCTTATGTGTAAATATCTACTGCCTTAGAGGTGTCAAACGCCTTCCAAGGAATTATATCCTTGGGCGGTTCAATCTTAAAGCAAAGTCTTTCTTTTGAAACGGGGTGTGTAAACGAAAGTGAGGTTGCCCAAAGAGCGAGATAGCCCTTTTTTGCATTTTCTCCACCGTAACGCATATCTCCAAACACGGGCGTGCCGATGTTTGCCATTTGAACTCTTATCTGGTGAGTTCTGCCGGTATGGAGAGTTACCTCGGTAAAGGAATAGCCTCCAACCTCTTGAATAACCCTATATTCAAGCTCGGCAAATTTTGCGCCCTCTACCGTTTGAGGACAAACGTAAACCATATTGTTTATCGGATTTTTCTTCATGTAGTTGGTAAGAGTCGCCTTGCTTTCTCTGGGTACGCCAACCAAAACGGTATAATATTTCTTTTCAAAGTCACCCGTTTTCATCTGCTCCGAAAGCCTTGCCGCAGCCTTAGAGGATTTGGCAAAAACCATAACGCCACCCGTTGGGCGGTCAAGTCTATGTACAAGCCCAACGTAAACGTTACCCGGCTTGTTGTTTTTTATTTTGATATACTCCTTGATGACTGTGAGCATATCCTTATCCTTAGACTCATCCTCACAAGAGGGTACGTTTTGCGGTTTTAAAACTACTATTACGTGATTGTCCTCGTGCAAAATAACGAGGTCTTCAACCTTCATCTGATTAGTCATTTATAAAAATACCTCCTGCTCCGCAAGGAAGATTTATGCCCTCCTCAGTAGGAAGACCCACCTCGTAAGCTTCAACCCTTCCACCGAATTTACTCTTTACGGTCAGCGTTAAAATATTCTCAAGCACCATTGGCTGTAAGCCTGTGGTATAGCTGTTTATAAGGAAGAACAACGGATTATCCGAAAGCACCTCCGAGCAAAGCTCAACGAGCGGATAAAGCTCGCTTTCTATCTTCCACATTTCTCCGTTAGGGCCTCTGCCGTAGCTTGGCGGGTCCATTATAATTGCGTCGTAGCGTCTTCCTCTGCGAATTTCTCTTTGAACGAATTTCTTGCAATCGTCAATTATAAACCTCACGGGCTTATCGCCAAGCCCGGAAAGTCGCACGTTTTCGCCTGCGCGCTCAACCATACCCTTGCTTGCATCTACGTGACAAACGCTTGCGCCTGCCGAAAGACACGCTACAGTCGCACCGCCCGTGTATGCAAAAAGGTTTAAAACACTAATGGGTCTGCCGGCGTTTTTGATAAGCCCCACCATAGTTTCCCAGTTAGCTGCCTGCTCGGGGAAAAGCCCCGTATGCTTAAACCCCATGGGCTTTACCTTAAATTTTAAATCGCCGTAAGATATATTCCACTCGTTTGGCATCTTTTTTAAGTATTGCCACTCGCCGCCGCCACTTTCACTGCGTGTATATTTAGCGTTAAGCGACTTATAAGCAGACATATCTATTTTAGACGGCCATATAACCTGAGGGTCGGGGCGCAAAAGCGTAACGTCGCCCCAACGCTCTAATTTATATCCGTCGCCCGTAGCGATTATGGAATAATCTTTCCATCCGGTTGCTAATTTCATATTATACCTTTTTTACCGAAAGGATAACCTTTTCGCCGTTTATATCAAATTCTTTTGTAAATCCGTCGATAATCTCGGCTACGTCTTCAGCCAAAACGTCTGCTTTGATTTCGGCAGTCCTATCCGTTAATACCCTTTGAGAAACGCCCTCTGCCTCAAAGCCTAAGATTATTCTGTCTGTAACCTCAAAGCCTGCCTCCTTTCTCATATTCTGAATACGTGAAACAAGCTCTCTTTCCATACCCTCAACCAAAAGCTCTTCGGTTATATGCGCGTCTAAAACAACGGTAAGACCGAGTGAGCTTTCAGAAACAAAGCCCTCGGCAGGCTCGCTTGAGATGAGCAAGTCATCAAGAGTAAACGATACGTCTACGCCCTCTAAATTTACAGTGTATGCGCTACCTGCCTTAACAGTAGTTACAACGGCTTTGGCATCGCACGTTTCGAGGAATTTTCTTATAGCACCAAGCTTTGCGCCGTATTTAGGTCCAAGAGTTTTAAGCTGTGGCTTAAGCTTGTATGTTACAAATGCAGACGCATCTGCAAGTATTTCAAATTCTTTAATATTAAGCTCGTCTTTTGCAATCTCGTAAAGACCTTCGGTAAGCTTTACCTTTCTGTCCGTTGCGATATAAAGCTTTTGGAGTGGCTGACGGTTTTTGATGTTGCTACCGTTTCTCGCAGCTCTGCCGAGAGCAACTATCTCCAAAACGTCTTGCATTCCCTCTTCAAGCTCTGCATCTACAAATTTCTCTTCGTATCTCGGGAAATCGCAAAGATGAACAGAAATAGGAGCATCCTTATAAAAATTAGGAACGAGGTTCTGATAAATGCTTTCAGCCATAAACGGAACGTAAGGCGCAGTGATTTTTGCCAAGGTAACGAGTACGGTATACAACGTAGTATATGCCGCGATTTTATCCTCGGTCATATCCTTGCCCCAATATCTCTCTCTGCCACGGCGAACGTACCAGTTGGAAATTTCGTCTACGTAATCCTGAATAAGTCTTGCAGTTTCAAAAATCTTATATTCAGCCAAGCCCTCGTCAACAGTCTTAACTAAGGTGTTAAGCTTAGAAAGAGCCCATTTGTCCATAAGCGAAAGCTTGCAATTCTCAATTGAATATTCCGACGGGTCATATTTGTCGATATCTGCGTATAAAACGAAGAAGGCGTAGGTATTCCAAAGAGTACCCATAAACTTTCTTTGTCCCTCGGAAACCGCTTCTTCACTGAATCTTGACGGAAGCCAAGGAGCACTGCCGGTATAGAAATACCATCTTACAGCGTCTGCGCCTTGCTTGTCGAGAATTGTCCACGGGTCTACGACGTTGCCGATATGCTTACTCATTTTAAGACCGTTTTTATCGTTTACGTGACCGAGAACTATGCAGTTTTTAAACGGAGCCTTGCCAAAAAGCAAGGTTGAAATAGTTAAAAGGGTGTAGAACCATCCTCTCGTCTGGTCAACTGCCTCCGAAATAAAGTCTGCAGGGAATTGCTTTTCAAAAAGCTCCTTATTTTCAAACGGATAGTGGTGCTGAGCAAATGGCATCGAACCTGAGTCAAACCAACAGTCGATAACCTCTTTAACCCTCTTCATTACTCCACCGCACTTTTTACACTTGCAGGTAGGAGTATCTATATATGGGCGGTGAAGCTCGATATCTCCGTCTAAGCCACATTCCTTTTTAAGCTCCTCTTTAGAGCCCATTACATGAATTTCGCCACAGTCCTCACAAACCCAGATAGGAAGCGGAGTACCCCAATATCTCTCTCTTGAAAGTCCCCAATCGATAACGTTTTCTAAGAAGTTACCCATTCTACCAGTACCGATAGTTTCGGGCATCCAGTTTACCGAAGCATTAGACGCTAAAAGCTCGTCCTTTATAGCAGTCGTCTTGATAAACCAGGAGCTTCTTGCATAATATAAAAGCGGAGTGTTACATCTCCAACAGAAGGGATAGCTATGCTCGAAAAGACTTTCTTTAAAGAGAACGTTACTTTCCTTTAAATCCTTGATTATAAGCTTATCGGCGTCCTTTACGAACATATCCTTATAAGGAGTAACCTCTTCAACAAATCTGCCCCTATCGTTTACGAGTTGAACGAAAGGAAGATTGTATTTTCTGCCGACCTGAGCGTCGTCTTCACCAAATGCAGGCGCAATGTGAACGATACCCGTGCCGTCGGTTAAGGTTACGTATTCTGCGTTAGTTACATAGTATGCCTTTTCTTTAAACGAGCCGAGCGCGTAAGGATACATAGGCTCGTATTCCACACCCTCGTATTCGCTACCCTTTTTACGGGATATAATCTCGTAATCCTCAAAAAGCGTAGGAACGAGAGCCTCTGCCATAATATAATTTTCGCCGTTTGCACTGAGCTTTACGTAGTCGTAATCTGCGTTCATACAAAGGGCTACGTTTGAAGAAAGAGTCCAAGGCGTCGTCGTCCAAACAAGGAAATAGGTATTTTCTTCACCTTTTACCTTAAATTTAACAAAGATAGACTTTTCCTTTACGTCCTTATAGCCCTGCGCTACCTCGTGAGAGGAAAGAGCCGTTCCGCATCTTGGGCAGTAGGGAACGATTTTATAGCCCTTGTATAAAAGCCCCTTGTCGCTTATGGTCTTTAATGCCCACCATACCGATTCGATATAGTTGTCATCGTAGGTTACGTAAGGCTTTTCCATATCAACCCAATAGCCCAAACGTTCGCTCATAACCTTCCACTCGCTGGTGTACTTCCATACAGATTGCTTACACTCTTTTATAAATGGCTCTATTCCGTATTTTTCGATATCCTGCTTGCCGTCAAGCCCAAGCTTTTTCTCTATTTCAAGCTCTACGGGAAGACCGTGCGTATCCCAGCCGGCTTTTCTTAAAACGTGCTTGCCCTTCATCGTTTGATATCTTGGAATAATATCCTTCATAACACGCGTTAAAACGTGACCGATATGAGGCTTGCCGTTTGCCGTCGGTGGGCCGTCGTAAAAGGTAAATTCGGCATTGCCCTCGTTTTTGGCAATGCTCTTTTCAAAAACCTGATTTTGATTCCAAAAATCAATTACTTCTTTTTCTCTGTCTAAGAAATTGAGAGAGGCGTTTACTTTTTTATACATAGTTTCTCCTTTTACAGTTTAACTTTGTTTACGTTTCTATTTTCATATAAATTAAAAGGGTAAGCTCTGTCTAGAAGACGAGCTCACCCGTGGTACCACTTCTCTTCCTATCGCTATCGATAGGCACTTAAAACCTTTTAACGCAAGGTAGTCGGCAAGGCTTACTGTTAATTTCTGCCTTACAGCTCGGGAAGGATACCTTTTAAAACTCTTCCCATTGGCTCTCACCGTTCCAACTCGCTGTAGGGGACTTTTTTAAAAGACTTGTTTCCGTCATTGCCTTTATATTACTATTTACTACTATATATTAACAAATATTTTTCGCCGTGTAAAGCGTTTTGACAAATATAGCCCTATTTTTACTTGCAAAATTTTTAAATTTAATGTAGAATATACTCACTGCGCTAGGTGGGGAGTTAGCGGTGCCCTGTACTTGCAATCCGCTACAGCAAGGCTGAAGGCTCTCCTCGGCACGACGTATGGTTGGCTGTACTTGGTAAGGCGTGTTGATATTAAGGTCTTATGCAACGCGTCGCCGCGAACCGTGTCAGGATAGGAATATAGCAGCACTAAACGGTTTTTCGCGTGTGCCATAAGGTAGCTTTAAAGTAGCGACCTGCCACGTTTCCGCTTCGGTGCGACGTGTCAAAGAGAGATGCGCAGTTTTTTGACTTCACTCGGTTGGAAATACCTTTTCCAACCGTTTGTTTTAGATTTAGCTTTGCGAGGGAAAAATGCTTAGGGAAAATTATCAAAATATAATAGACGAATTGGCTTTAGGCAATAATCTTGGCGAAAAGATTACTCTTCTCGGCGCAACTAAATTCGTCAGCGCAGAAAAAATCAACGAGGCAATCGGTTTAGGTCTTGTACATATAGGCGAAAATAAAGCGCAGGAGTTCAGGGATAAATTTGAGCTTTACGCCCCTTGCGTAAAGCATTTTATCGGCACCTTGCAGACCAACAAGCTGAAATACGTCGTTGGCAAGGCTGACATCATAGACTCTATTTCTTCAATAGAATTAGCAAGCTTAATAAATGAGAAAGCAAAAGAACTTGGCATCAGACAAAAGATAATGATAGAAATTAACGCAGGCGATGAAATTTCTAAAACGGGGGCAAGCTTTGCAGATGCAAAAGCCCTTTATAAGTCGATTATCGGGCTTGACAGCTTAGAACTTGTAGGCATTATGGCAATGCTACCCATTAGTGACAACGAGGAGCTTTTAGCAGACTCCTGCCAAAGGGTAAGGGGCTTTTACGACGAAATTAAGGCTCGGACGAGCACGGTTGAATACCTTTCCGTAGGTATGTCTAACGACTATAAAATAGCCATTAAAAACGGCAGTAATATGATCAGAATCGGCTCTGCGCTTTTCGGCGCAAGGGCTTAAGGAGATAAAATGGGATTTTTTGATTTTTTATCAGGCAAAAAGCAAACCGAAAGCACGGGCGTCAGTCGGACTTCAGCAAGGAGCAACTCCCACCCCGAGGCTTTTACAGCAAATAGCAATATAGCAACCTTTAAGCCCACGTCCTTTGAGGACGTTGCAGAAATTATAGACTGTCTTTTAGAGGGTAAGCCCGCTATCGTAAACCTCACCGAGGTTAGAGAAAACACGGCACAAAGAGTTGTTGACCTTCTATCAGGTGCAATCTACGCAATAAACGGCAACCTCTGCGAACTGCAAAAGGAAGTTTATATCTTTACCCCAAACGGAGTAAAAACCAACTAAAAATCGGCTTATAGGTTGATTTTTGACAAAATTTTAACAATTAAGGGCTTGGAAAAGCAAAAACTTTTCCAAGCCCTTGTTATATGTTATATTAAGCCTTTATTTTTCAATTAAGTCTTTATCATCCTTTTTGATGTGTGTTACAACGTTAGCTATAATACCGAGGATAAGCGCGCAAGCAACGCTGGTTATGGTAACCTTACCAAAGGTAAGAACCATACCGCCAACACCTGCGATTAAGATAACTGATACAACGAAGAGGTTTCTGTTGTCCTCTAAGTCTACCTTTTGAATCATTTTAAGACCGGATACTGCTATAAAGCCGTAAAGTGCTATACATACGCCACCCATTACGCAAGAAGGAATAGTAGCAAGTAAAAGCATGAACGGAGCAAAGAAAGATGCAAGTATACAAATGATTGCTGCAGTAATAATAGTGACAACTGATGCGTTACCGGAAATTGCTACGCAACCAACTGATTCGCCGTAAGTAGTGTTAGGACATCCACCGAAGAACGCGCCTACCATTGAGCCAACGCCGTCACCGAGAAGAGTTCTGTTAAGACCCGGATCCTTTAAAAGGTCCTCTTCAATAATAGAAGAAATGTTCTTGTGGTCAGCTAAGTGCTCTGCAAATACTACGAAAGCAACCGGAATATATGCAACTGCGATAGTGCCAAGATACGAGCCAAAGTCTTTAAGACTACCAAACGCGTCGATTGCCGTAACAAAGGTAAAGTCCGGAATCCAAGACTCTTTAATTCTTTCAAAAAGACCGAAGTTGATAACTTGAAGAGCAGGAGCTTCCGCAATGTGACCGATAACTGTGAAAATTGCAGCAACGGCATAACCTGCGCCGATACCTATAATGAAAGGTATCATCTTAAGCATCTTCTTGCCGTAAACCGAGCAAGCAATTACCGTGAATAAAGTTACCAAGCCACAGGCAAGAGCCACGAAAGGATTAGCCGTAGGAATTGAAACAGATTCTAAAGACGGCAAACCGTCTTTAATCTGCCACTCTTGTATAGTCGTCATAAAGCTACCCTTTGTAAGGTCGCCGATAGCGTTACCTGCGAGTGATAAACCGATAACCGCAACGGTAGGTCCTATAACTGCAGCAGGCATAATTTTATTTATCCAGTCAGTTCCTGCATACTTTACGATAAACGAAATAGCTACGTATACAAGACCTGCTAAAACAGCACCGATAATAATGCCGAGATATCCAACTGCTGCTGACGTTGCGCCTGCAAACGCTGCCGTCATAGAGCCGATAAACGCAAATGAAGAGCCTAAAAATACAGGGCTTTTAAACTTTGTGAATAAAAGATAAACGAGAGTTCCCACGCCTGCGCCGAAAAGGGCTGCCGCTTGAGACATCTGCGCGCCTGCCGCAACGCCCGCGTCACTTGAGTTAATGATGACGGGAACAACTATTGTCGCAGCGAGAATTGCAAGCACTTGTTGAAGAGCAAAAACTATGGTTTTACCCCAACCCGGCTTGTCGCTTGGTTTGTAAACGAGTTGCATAATAATTTTCTCCTTTTGTTTTCTTGAAAACAGGTTTCCCCTTAATTTCCTATTATATATTGTAGCACTTTTTTCACCAACCCGTCAATAGGTTTTCAAAATTTCTATAAATAAGTTACGCCCTCGCAATAGCGAGGGCGTAACATTAAATTGTTTCTAGGTAGTCGTCCTTTTTAAAAAAGGTAAGCGTACCGTTCAGATAATCATCTATATCCTCTTCAACGAGATATACGTTACCCTCACTGTCTATATAACTTCCGTTTTCAGTTAAAATTTCGGCGTCAACAAGCGAGGTTTTTATTATAGGTGTAAACGCTACCTTTTTCCATTTTGCATAAAGAGTTATCGTACTATCATAAGAATCCTCAGCCTTTATCGTGCTGACAGAAGCGCCCGTACCGGCAGAAATCAAATACCACCCAACAAACATGTAATCCGGCCTACTTGGGCTAAGTAAAACCGTATCCACACCGTTTGTATGAGTTGTTGGGTATCCTATTGCATGAATACCCATAAATCGTGTGCCACCTACGTCTTTATACGATATATTCACCGTTTGCCCTATCCAATACGCATAAAGAGTTGAGCCTTGTGGCACCGTGCAAATTTCCTCACATGTGTAAAGTGTTTCACTAAAATCTTGGCTAAAACTCCAACCTCCAAACGTGTAACCTACCCTTGTTGGATCACTCATAAATGTGTAATTAGCATTTGGACTACCCTTATAAAATGAAACTACGTAACTATTATCTTCAGATAAAGTCGTTTGCCAAATATGCACACAACCGTTCGACCAATTTTCACCCCATTCATCTAAATTTCCATTATCCGTTTCTATGTACAATGTCATTAACGCACAGTTAGCAAACGCATAATCCCCCATGCTTAACACCGTATTTGGTATTATCATTTGGTCTAATGAGGTGCATCCGTAAAATGCCCTTTCTCCTATTGCCGTAACACTATTTGGTATTACAACGTTTGACAAAAGCTCACACCCGTAAAACATCTCCTCTTTTATCTCAGTCAGCGAGGTCGGTAAATTTATTGACGTCAACTCAACGCACCCATAAAAAGCATACTCTCCCAAGCTCGTTAAACTGTTAGGCAAAGCAATCACGGATAAAGAATCACACCCACTAAACGCGCACATCCCTATAGCCACAACGTTTGTTGGTATAGATATCTCGGCTATGCCCGTATTACAAAAAGCATAATCTTCTATAATATTCAGAGAGGTCGGGAGTAACACACTTTCTAAATTTGAACAAAATTGAAAAGCCCCATAGCCTATACTCTCTACTCCGCTTGGTATTGATATTTCTTCTATCCCGGTTTCGCTAAACACACTTTCTGCTATAATCTCTAAACTATTTGGCAACGTTACGGCAGTTAAATCTTGACACTTATAAAAAGCCTCATCTCCTATTGTCGCTACGGTATTAGGTATTATTATTTCTTGTAATCCTGAATACATAAAGGCTCTTGTGCCTATATCCGTTAAAGAAGAGGGCAACGTTATACTTGTAAGGTTTTCGCAACCATAAAACACCTCTGCTTCTATGCTTGTCAAGGTGCTAGGCAAAGCAACACTATACAAATTATCACAATTAGAAAACAATTCCTCAGACAAGCTGTTTATACTATTTGGAATAGTAATACTTGTTAAGCTATCGCAATCCTCAAACGCAGATTTTCCAATATTAGTTACCGTATTCGGTATAACTATGCTACTTAAACCTACCCCCATAAACGCGCTTGCACCTATCTCAGTAATATTTGGCGCAATTGTAAAGTTAGCAAGGCTTACACACCCTTTAAACATCCTATCTCTAATTTTAATAATCGTTGTAGGGAGCGTTATGCCAGTTAGATTTGTGCAACCATCAAACACACCGTCCCCTATTTCTGTAACAGTTTGAGGTATTACCATACTTGTAAAACCAGTACAATCTCTAAACGCATCTTCGCCTATCTCGGTAATACTTGGTGCAATTGTAAAGCTAGTAAGACTTGAGCAACCTTTAAACATTCTACCACTGATTTTTGTAATTGTAGACGGAAGTGTTACGTTTGTAAGGCTTGTACACCCATCAAACACTCCATCTCCAATTTCTGTAACTGTTTCCGGAATTACTATACTTGTAAGACTTGTACAACCCTTAAAAGCATTATCTCCAATACTTGTTACAGTATCCGGTATGGTTATGCTTTCAATATTAGTACAATCCTTAAACGCATTATTATCTATTTTTGTTACAGGTCTACCCAATAGTCGTTGCGGAATTTCAAATTCTTCTTCACTCGGATTATTTAAACCAGTTACATATGTATTTTCCCCATTGGCACTCTTTTCTGCAGTAAAATTACTTAAAGGCACGTCTGTCAAAAAGACAAAGCCCCCAAGCGTGTTTATATCAACCCAACACTCGGTATATTGGTATTTATTGTTTGTATTGTGCCAGCCTAAATGACTCAAAAACTGTAAATTATCATTTTGTTTTCTATAACCGTAAACTATAAAACTGTGGTTTTCTCCAGATGAGCTAAACGTATTTCCAAGAAAATCCTTGTATTCAAAATCATAATACAATGCAGAAACTAAAACAGGAATGTTATCATCCAAAAGCTCTATTAATTTATCTCTCATGCCAAAGGCAAGATACCAAGTGTTTACAGTTACCCCTATATTAGGGCAATATTTATCTATGTAACTTGTCATCCCATAATATTGTGTATTTGGGGTTGTCCCAGTTCCAAACAAACCCCAAAGCATATCTTCAGTCCTGTCATCCAAATCTTTTTTCAACTTTTCTGTCTTTAACTGTTTATCAGAATCTTGCATTGTAGGATCACTATTATAATTCATTTCATCATTTGGTATGTATTTACCCAGATATTTCGTCGGCAAATCATTGTAAAATTGCAACATTATAGCCATGCCAACAAGCCCACACTCGCTCGTTTGGTTATCCGGGAATATGGTCATGTTGGATATTATTTCACTATTATCTATTCTGTATTCAGTATTATTCGCAACACTAGCACATATTGTTCCTCCTTCAGACAATATTGCAAGCTGTTCTTCTCCTACCTCTTCAATGTCGAAATCATGTACAATTGTATTGTTTGCCACCGATCCACCTATTTCATCCTGATACAAATGGTCATTTCGCAACTCCACCACTCCATCAGCAAGAGCAATATGCTTAGGCATGGTAACAAAACCTACTATAGCAACTATCACACAGCAAATATATGTAAAAAACTTTCTCATAACAAAACTCCTATTTTAAAATCTCTCTACTTTTTATTATTGGTTCTATTAATAAACTAAACTCATTCACCGTGCAATTTTCCCGTATTTGTTCATTAGAGATAGAGATAGAGAGAGAGATTGTATTGTATGACTTTTCCGTGTAAAAAGCTGAAATCCATGTCTTTTTCCCTTGTTCTTCGGTAGGATTATATATTTCGATCTCAATATTATCCACCAAAATCTGTCCTATAAGAACATATTTATCCTTACCA
>JAFVQT010000026.1 GCA_017504655.1 Clostridia bacterium
CCTCGAATTTACAAAAAAAGATTAAGTCAATGCAGTAGATGGGTATACCTTTTTCCACCTTGAATTTATATTTTTTGGAATACTCGTTAACTCCAAGCATTGCAGAAGTAGTTTTTCCTTTTACATTGATTTCGACCAGACATATAAAGGTGTCTAAGGAGTTTTTATGTTTAATATTAAACATAAGTGTTTCTTCGGGGGTTAAAATCCCAACCATATACCCATCGTTAAAAATACACGTGCTTGTGGCATCGAACACGTATTGGTCCTTGCCTTGCTTG
This sequence comes from Clostridia bacterium, assembly GCA_017504655.1. GTDB lineage: Bacteria > Bacillota > Clostridia > Christensenellales > Borkfalkiaceae > UBA10281. Next base: position 282 of record JAFVQT010000026.1, read on the forward strand.
TCGGACGTGCCGTTAGAGCCTCCGCTTGAGTCACCGCCGGAGCTACCCTCGGACGACTGCTCAACCTTGATTTTTTTAAGCAGAGGCATATAACCGCTTTTCGATTTCGAGTAGTACATTTGGACGAAGTTTTTTATGCTGATATTTGCAATTCTGTCAAGCTTTGCAATGTCTTTGCCTAATATTTTTTGGATTGTGAAGGATGAGATTGAATCCAGTGGAGTGCTGGATGATAAAAAGTCTTTAGCCTTTCCGTCGCAAGCGGAGATATAAGCAGAGTCCTGTATTTTATCCGTACGAATGAAATAGTTTATCGACTCTATTACGTTTAATTGCATCATAGATTCGCCCAAAAGCACTAAATTGCAAAAGGACAGCATGGGATACCAGCCCGTGTTGATTCCTATTTTATCAATGGCAGACGCAATCGTCTTTCCCTTTTCGCTTATAAGAGAATCGTTGTTTTCGCCCGAAGCGGTGGACGAGGGCTGGGGAATTGCAATCTGCGCAGTTACCTCGTATTCCTTGCTTTCCTTGTCATAATCTATGCCAAGAGCCATAATAATAGCTGTTCTTTCAATGTTTACAAGACCGAAGTCGTTTGTCATAAACAGTACAAATACAAAGGCAACCGCGATAAGCAAGAATTTTGACCTTAAAAATTTCATCCTTGTTTCCTTCCTTTTCTAAAAAACAGCATAATTAAGGGTAAAATATACGCCATGAAAATTAAAAAATATATTCCAAAGCCTTGCATTAAATTAAAGGTCTCAAAACAAAAGTTCTGAGTTGTTATAAACAGTACTGCGGAGATGCCGTTTACTATAAGGCAAGGTATAATTTTATGCGGAAAATTAAAAGCGTGGCTTAGGCAAAGCGTAGCAAATACAAGCGGTAAGCTTACTGCAAAAACGCATACTATTGCAAGAGCAAAACCTGCCGCGTAGTCTATTCTGCCTGAATTGGATACTGAAAGAAAGTACTTTCCCATTTTTATCGGCGCAAAATACTGTCTTTCGGTAAGTGGACCAAATTCGCAGTAAAGTACGCAGAAAAATATCAATACTGCCAGCGCTGAAGCTAAATACGATACGGTTATTTTAGTTTTTGAAAGTCTTTCCCGCTTTATAGCTCCGATTAAAAACAAAAAATACGTGCTGTCAAAATACCAAAGTGAGCTGAACCAACTGCCTTTCAGCACGTTTTTAAAAGGAACGCCTACTATAGGTAAGAGATTTGAGGGTTTGGCAACGGGAAGGGAAAGAGAAATGAGTATAATAAAGGCAAAGACTATAAACCATATTAAAACGTCGGAAATTCTTCCTACCGTCTTCAGCCCCTTATAGGAAAAGAAAGCGCTTACCAAAAATATGGGAGCAAAAATCCAAACGACGTGAGTTGTTTCATAAAGGGCAATCTCTATAAAGCTCTTTTGCTCCATAATAGGCCAATAGGACTTTAGTATAAAGTAGATGCAGTATAAAAACAGTATTACTTTAGTGGCGGTTTCACCTAAATTTTCCTTTAAAATCTGAAAGAAGCTAAGGCCTTTGAATTTATCTGCTATTTGCAGTATATAAAATAGCATCAGCCCGTCTGCAAAAAAGTTAATTAAAGCAGAAATCCAAAGGCTTTCGCCCGAAAAGCTTGCAACCAAAGAGGGTAATATTATAATTTTTGTTGCAAGTGTAAAAACTACGGTAAAAAGACAAGCTTGTCTTAGTCTGATTTTGTCGGTGGTCATTTGCTAAATCTTTGCCTCCTTTTGTTTTCAGAGCCGATAGACCTGGGGCGCTGAGTCATGCCTATTACGTCGTTCATGTAAATTCCGTCTTGCAGGTCGTTTGCAATAAAGGGTGAATACGGCGCAGTATAGGGCACACCGTAATTGTCCATGGAACACAAATAGCATAGAATAAAAGCGATAAACAGCACCATGCCGTAAGCACCCATAGAGCCTGCGACAATTAAGCATAAAAGTCTTAATACCGAGGTTGTTTCAACCAGCTCGGGTATGGCGTAAATGCTGATACCCGAAATTGCCATAATCAGTATTGCCGGTGTAGACACTATGCCTGCGTTTACAGCTGTTTCGCCCAATACCAGCGCACCGACAACTGCAAGCGCCATACCTACGTATTTTGGCATTCTTACGCTCGTTTCGTTCAATATTTCAAATATCATTAAAACAAAAAACATTTCCACGCTTGGTGAAAGAGGTATTTCCTTTATACTGTTTACAATAGTCAGCAAAAAGTTTAAGGGTATCAGCTGTAAATGAAATAGCTGTACGGCAACAAAAAGTCCCGGTAAAAAGATTGAAAAGAGTATTGCTATAACTCTTAATGATCTGACTAAATTTGCCCGGTATTTAGAAACGTAATAATCCTCGGATGCTTGCAGGTCCTCAAGCATCATATAGGGGAGAGTGATTACAAACGGTGAGCCGTCAACTAAAATTCCAATTCTTCCTTCCAACAGTCTTTCCATTAAAACATCCGGTCTTTCGGTAGAGCCCGTCTGTTTAAAAAGCGACGTTTTTCTCTCGTTCAAAAGCTTTGCTACGTACGAGCTGTCGGGTATTCCGTCAATATCTATTTTTTCAAGCTTTTTCCTTATTTTTTCAACAAGCCCCTTCTTTACTATGCCTTCGATATAAATAAGAGAAATATCTGTTTTGGTATATCTTCCCTTTTGAAAGTTCTCAACCTTTAAATCAGGAGATTTTAAATATCTTCTTATAAGACTCAGATTTGATTTTATGCTTTCGTTAAAGCCGTTTCGAGGGCCTTTTATTGTAAGCCCCGTGGGGGGCTCGGAAATAGCTCTTACCTCAAATTTTTTAAGGTCGGCTGAAATTGCCGATTGCTTTCCGTCGAAAAAGACCACAGTTTTACCCGACAAAATATCCGTAACAGAGTCGTTTACCGTCTGCTTTATTTCAATATTTGCCAGGTTAACCGATTTTGACAGCTTTTTAACCGAAAAATCGGGGTTTGCTCTTCTGAGCGGAGCAATCAGCTCAATACCCATAGTTTCTTTGTCGGTTATCGAATCTACGTATATTGCCACAGCGTTTAAATCGCCTATTAAAAAGCTGAAAAATATTACGTCGTCACTGCCGGTTATGGCTTTGACTGCTTTTACGTTGTAATTTAAATCGTCGCTAATTTTCATACGGTAAGTATTTTTAACTCGACGATTATTATGCAAGGTTGCTTAAAATTTATATAATATTATCAAAATTAAAAAATGAACGAAAGTGCTATTGACAAAAGCACCCTTTGGGTGGTATAAGATAAGTACTACTTTTATTGGGGTGAAAATATGCAGTTTCACGATATTTTAAAAAACTTTAAAATAGACGGGGAGTTAATCTCCTGCGAGCCGTACGGCAGCGGTCATATAAACAGAACCTACTGCGCTGTTTTTAATACTGCAAAGGGTAAAAGGAGATATATTCTTCAAAAGATAAATTCTAAGCTTTTTACAAACGTAGAAGGCCTTATGAATAACATTAAGCTTGTTACCGAGTTTAACCGTGCAGAAATTGAAAAAAGAGGGGGTGACCCTCTTAGAGAAACGTTGAACTTGGTATATACTCACGACGGAAAGGCTTATTATAAGGCAAATGAGGACGATTATTACAGAGTTTACGTGTTTATTGAAGACGCTTTAGGCTACGACGTTGTAGAAAAGCCCGAACATTTCTATGAAAGCGCAGTTGCTTTCGGTAAATTTGCTCAGCTTTTAGACAGGTTTGACAATACCAAGCTCTTTGAGGTTTTGCCAAATTTCCATAACACCGTTATGAGATTTGAAAATCTAAAAAGAGCTATCGAGGCGGATAAGGTCAACAGAGCATACGAGGTGAAGGCGGAAATAGAATTTGCTCTTTCTCAAGAAAAATACGTTGGAACCATAGTAAATCTCTTAAATAGCGGTAAAATGCCTTGGCGAGTAACTCACAACGACACTAAGCTTAACAACGTTTTAATAGACACTAAAACGGACAAGGCTGTTTGTGTTATAGACCTTGACACTATGATGCCGGGTAGCATTTGCTACGACTTTGGCGATTCTATAAGATTTGGATGTAATCCTTGCTTAGAGGATACGCCCGAAACCGAAAAGGTAATCTTCAGCATGCCCTTATACGAAGAGTATGTAAAGGGCTATCTCAGCGTGTTTGGCAAAGCAATTACGGATATAGAGCGCAAAAATCTTCCCATGGGCGCTATTTTGATGACTTACGAGTGCGGTATAAGATTTTTAACTGACTATTTAGAGGGTGACGTATATTTCAGAACCTCGAGAGAAAGACAAAACCTTGACAGAACGAGAACTCAGTTTAAGCTTGTAAAGGATATGCACGAGGGTTATGATAAAATGTGCAATATAATCGATAAATACTAAAAGACTTAAGTATATCGGGATAAGGAGGAATTAGTATGGGATTTAAAAGAGCGCAGTGGCACAGCGGGCTTACCTACGAGCAGACCTGTGAAAAGTGTAATACTACGGTCAGGTATAAAGACGATAAGCTGGATTTTCGCCCGTGGTATGCAGACGGCTTTATTTACTGTCCAAAGTGCAAAACCCCTTTGAGACACAATGAGAAATATGCTGTAGACGCGCCAAAGGCAGACATGGTTGATTATACCGAAAATACTCCCGTCAGCACAAAGCCGACAGCGAGGTTTTGTTCAAATTGCGGTTCTCAGTTTGATGCAGATGCTAAATTTTGTTCTAACTGTGGAGCAAAACGCAATTAAACAGGATAAAAAGAGTGTTCTTGGGAATGCTCTTTTTTTTATGCCGTAGGTGTTTTTAGCAGAGCTTTCTTGTAAATAAGCGCAGAATAGCAGTCAAAAGAGGTTTTTCAACGCAAAATAATTGATATTTATCTTTATTTATGTTAAAATAAATAAAATGATTTACGATATAGCTGATTTACGAATAAAAATAAATAATAAATTGCCATACACGGATAAGTTCTGCAAGGATTATTTGTCTTCAGACCAAAACAGCCCTGTCGATCTTGAAATAGAGGTTACAAAAGAGGAGTTTTTAGAGGAGAAAAAAATGTCTGAAGGCTTTTCGGACGGGTATTTGGAAAATCTTTGTATCTATCGCAAGATATGTGAGCAAATGCCCAGGTGGGACAGGTTTTTAATGCATACCGCAGTGCTTGAATACGAGGGCGATTGCTATGCGTTTTTAGGTAAAAGCGGTACGGGTAAGTCCACTCATACCGGGCTTTGGCTTAAAAATCTTCCGTCGGCTAAAATTTTAAACGGGGATAAGCCTATAATCGGTTACAGTAACGGTGTGTTTACCGTGTACGGTACGCCTTGGATGGGTAAGGAGAGATTTGGCTATAACGGCAAGGGCAAATTAAAAGCCCTTTGCTTTTTAGAACAGGCTAAGGTCAATGAAATCAGCCTGATTCCTACGGAAAAGGTTGCGCAAAGGCTTTTTGTTCAGCTTTTAATGCCTAAAAATATAGAGATGGTTGCAAGGACGTTAGAGCTTGCAGATGTTTTGGTAACAGAAATTCCGTCTTATCTTATGAGGTGCGACATATCCTACGATGCGTTTAAAACCTCCTTCGACTGTCTTACGGGGGTTAAAAATGATAGAGGTTAAAACTGATATAAAAACCCTTTTGGAAACCGAGGGGCGTTACGTAGGGACAACTGTTGGTACCAGTATGCGTCCAATGATTGTAAGCGGAAGGGATGTAATAGTTGTCGAGAAGAAAAAAGAAAGACTCAAGCCTTTAGACGTGGCTCTTTATATGCGCAAAGACACCGATTATGTCCTGCACAGAGTATTAAAGGTGACGGAAAGCGGTTATATTATTCGCGGAGATAATTGCTATTACGACGAAATTGTGAAGGAAGAAGAGGTTATTGGGGTGTTAACCCAGTTTTTCAAGAAGGAAAAGCCTGTTCTTCTTGACGACGCCTCATATCTGCGATATGTAAAAAGAAGGCTTTTTTGGTATAAGCCGAGAAGGTTTTTTGTGATAATAAAATTTAAGCTCAGAAAAATAGTAAGAAGAATAATTAAAGGTAAATAACATGAAAAAGAAAGCCGAAGCACAAGGAAAAATATGGCTCAGCCATAATATTTCAAAATATAAGCCGTGGATAATAACACTCACGGTATTAACCGTGCTTGCAACCTTGTGTTCGGTAGGGTTTGCCTATTTGTCCGGTAGCCTTGTGAACAGTGCGGTTGATAAAAGGGGCAATTCGCTGATAGCTTTTGCGTTTATAGTCGTAGGGCTATTGTTTTTAAGGATACTTTTACGGGCGGTAATCAATTATTTTTCCGAAAAATGCAGGGCAACGATAGTCACGGAGATAAGAGGTAAGCTCTTTAAAAGAGTATTAAGGGCTGAGTACTTAGACGTAAAGGATTATCACAGTGGTGACGTTATTACAAGAGTTACAGCAGACACCTCAGAGGTTGCAGGCGCAACGGTTAGCCTTCTTCCTCAGACGGTAGGCATTATTCTTCAGATAGTAGGCGCGATAATCGCTTTGTTTGTAATAGATATATGGTTCACCGTATTTTTTATTGTCGGCGGTATAGTTATAATAACTATTTCTGCCTTTTTGCGAAAAAAAACCAAGTGGTATTATAAAGAAATTGTGTCTGCAGACAGTCAAAGCAGAGCATTTATGCAAGAAAGTGTTGTTTCCTCTCTCACGGTAAAGGCGTTTGGGGCGGAAGAAAAGACCTCGCAAAAGGCAAATTCTATTTTAGACGTTTACAAAAAAAGAAGACTTGGCAGAGCAAGGTTAAATTCCCTGATGGGAATACTTTATAGCATGGTAACTAACCTGGGCTTGGTTTTTGCCATAATCTGGTGCGCGTTCGGCATAATGAACGGCATGGCCTACGGTTCGGTTTTATCAATAGTTCTTTTAATGGAACAGCTTCAACGTCCTCTTAATTCGGTTTCATCGATAATGCCGTCATACTATTCCAGACAGGCAAGCGCAGAAAGACTTTGCGAGATTGACAGCTTAAAGGAAGAGGAGATTTTGGAAAATACTCCTTTAAACTATGATAACGTAAAGGCTTTAAGGATTGATAATGTTGAGTTTGCCTACGGTAAAAGCCTTGTTTTCAGCGGGCTTGACCTCACCGTTAAAAAAGGAGAATTAACTTGTATTTACGGTGCTTCGGGCGGTGGTAAGAGTACGCTTATAAAGATGCTCTTAGGTGTTTACAAGCCTCAGAGGGGAAGAATTTATTTGGATTGTGACGGAGAAGTTGTAGAGGTTGATTCAAGGAGCAGAGGGCTTTTTGCTTACGTACCGCAGGGTAATTTTCTGTTTGCCGGCAGTATATACGAGAATTTAACCTTCTTTGCAAAAGAGCAGAGTGAAGAGGAGCTTAAAGACAAGGTAAAACTTGCCATTGAGAATTCCTGCTCGCAATTTGTATACGGTTTACCAAACGGATTGCAAACTGTGTTAACAGAGCAAGGCGGCGGGCTTTCAGAGGGACAAAGGCAAAGACTTGCGGTGGCAAGGGCGTTTATATCGGATAGACCTGTTTTGCTTTTGGATGAGGCGACATCTGCCTTAGACGACGAAACTGAATGTAAGCTTTTATCAAATATAAAAGAAATGAAGGATAAAACGGTTATAATAATATCACACAGACAAGCTGTGATAGATGGAGCGGATAAGGCTATAAGGATTTAATATCTTACGCGCCGTGCAAGATATTTGCACGGCGCGTGTTTTATAAAGGACTGCGCTACATTGAAGGGAATCCCTTTTGTAAAATAGGTTAAGAATGTTTAACGGTAAAAAAACGGCAACATCGGTTGCCGTTTTTTTCAGTGTGCGTGATTTTTATCTTTAATGATAGGATTCATAGTAAGGTTTATGCCAAGCTTTTTATAGAACTTCTCGTCGTTGTGAGCGAGCATAACCGTTGTATGCGCTTCACAGTTTCTAAGCTTAGGAAGCTGTTTTATTGCTTTTTCTGCATTTTTATCGTGCTCGGCAGAGGATGAAAGAGCAATAAGCATTTCGTCGATATGCAATCTCGGGTTTTTACTGCCTAAATACTTGATTTTTAAGTCTTGTATAGGCATTATTGCGTTTTTGGATATGAGGTTTACGTTATCGGGAATCCCTGCCAAATGCTTTAATGCATTTAAAAGCATGCTTGAAGAGCATCCGAAAAGATCGCCCGTCCTACCCGTTATTATCGTTCCGTCGTCAAGCTCAATAGCCGCAGCGGGCAAGCCTCTTTCTTCAGAAAGCTTATTTGCTACTGTATAAACCCTTCTGTCTGCAACGGTCACGTTGCTTGCCTGCATTAAAAGGTCAATCTTGTCGGATTCTGTCGGCGGTAAATCGTTTCTTCTTTCGTTTGCAAGCGCCTTAAAGTATCTTCTTAAAATCTCTTGCCTTGCAGCTTCAACGCAAGCCTCGTCGTCGCTTATAGCGTATCCTGCCATATTTACACCCATATCAGTGGGGGATTTGTATGGAGACTTACCCATAATCTTTTCGAAAATAGCGTTTAAAACGGGGAATATTTCTACGTCGCGGTTATAATTTACAGCTTGCGTGCCGTAAGCAGACAAATGCCATGGGTCTATCATGTTTACGTCGTTTAAATCGGCGGTGGCAGCCTCGTATGCCAAATTCACCATGTGGTTTAAGGGCAAATTCCAAATAGGGAAGGTTTCGTACTTAGCATAGCCGACCTTATTACCTCTCAAGTTCTCCAGATAAAGCTGAGAAAGACAGGTTGCCATTTTTCCCGAGCCGGGGCCGGGGGCTGTTATTATAACCAAATCTCTTGAGGTTTCGATGTATTCGTTAGAGCCTAAGCCCTCTTTGCTGACGATAAGGGGAACGTTATGAGGGTAGCCCTTTATATTATAATGATGGTAAACCCTAACATCTAATCTTTTAACCCTTTCCTCAAAGCTCTTAACGGTGTCGTTACCGTCGGCAAACTGGGTTAAAACTATGCTACTGACAAAAAGTCCGTAGCTTCTGAAAACGTCAATTAAACGAATAGCGTCTTGGTCGTAGGTTATGCCAAGGTCAGCGCGCACTTTATTTTTAATAATATCGTTTGAGTTTACGACTATTACTATTTCGGCTCTGTCTTTGAGCTTGCAGAGCATTTTTATTTTGTTGTCAGGCTCAAAGCCCGGAAGAACTCGCGCTGCGTGAAAATCGTCAAAGAGCTTACCGCCGAATTCGATATACAGCTTACCGCCAAATTCGTCAATTCTTTCAATAATCTTTTCTGATTGAAGCTTTAAATATTTTTCACTGTCAAAGCCGATTTTCTTCATTGTACTTCCTCGCGTAAGTTATTACCGAATTATTATATCAAATTGTAAACCTTTTTGCAATATAAAAATAGAATTATTTTTAAATTATTAAAATTCAAATAGAATTGACTTTATTTTGTAAAAGGCTTATAATAAAAGCATAAAGGTGAGGAGATGTAATATGAGGTTTTTCAGCGTTGATTTATACGGTTATTTTAAGATTGCAAAGCCGGAAGGCGCAAGGGCTGAATTGGATTGCTATATTCCGGACAGAAGCATTGAGATAAATGCTCAAAGAAAGAGCCCTGCAATGCTGGTGCTTGGGGGTGGTGGCTACGGCATGGTAAGCTTTAGAGAGGGTGAATCTATTGCAGTCAAATTCTTAAGCAAGGGCTTTGTAAGCTTTTCTTTAAAATATTCTGTTGCCCCCAATAGGTTTCCGCGTCAGCTTGCTGAGGCGGTAATGGCAATGAATTATATCAGATTAAACGCCGATGAGTTTGGTTTGGATGCGGATAAGGTATCTGCAATAGGTTTTTCTGCCGGCGGTCATCTGTGTGCAACGCTTGGTGCTATTTGTGATTGTGAGCAGGTGTCGGAAATTTTTAAAAGCAAGGTCGATGCAAGACCAAACGCCGTAATTTTAAGCTACGCAGTAATTACGTGTGACAACGAAAAAGGACACGTTGCAAGCTTTTGCAATCTTTTAGGTGAGGAAAATAACCGTAAATTTCACGAGCTTGACGTTGTAAATTTAATTGATAAAAATTCTTCGCCTGCTTTTATATGGGCTACCTATTCCGACGTTTGCGTTCCCGTAAAAAACTCGTTGCTTGTAGCGATGGCGTACGAGGATGCAGGCGTTCCGTTTGCCTTGCATATATGGGGTAAGGGAGAGCACGGCTTATCCGTTGCGGATAAAACCGTATACGGAAAGGTGGCCGGTGGTTATCCTGCGCTTGACAATGCATCAAAAAGCGTTGGGACTTGGTTTGATTTGGCTGTAGAATGGCTCGAAGAGATGGGAATTTGTATAGACGATTGATAAGTGCTAAGCATCGATATAAATTTGCAGTAAGTGAAAAGCCCGTTGCTGTGTGCAACGGGCTTTAAAAGTTTAAATAAAGATATTTTAGAATACAAGAAATACCGCAAATTCCTTTTGGAACTTGCGGTAAATGAATTTTAAGTTAATTAAGCGTTCTTTAAAGCGTTGATTCTCTTTGCAAGACCAGATTTTTTGTTAGCAGCAGTGTTTTTGTGGTAAACACCCTTAGCTACAGATGCGTCGATTAAAGAAGCGGTTTCAGGGAAGAGCTTAACAGCTTCTTCATAGTTGCCCGAATCGATAACGGCATTGAGCTTCTTGATTGCGGTCTTAACTTCAGACTTGTTGTTTTTGTTGATTAAGTTCTTCTTTGCGCTTACAAGTACGCGCTTTTTAGCAGATTTAATGTTAGGCACTTTATTTCTCCTTTATTAAAAACAAATTTACAGTAAGCATATTCTATCACAAAAAATTGCGATTGGCAAGAATATTTCACCGTTTTTAACATTTATTTTTTATAAAATCAAAAAATTTTCATTTTTCTGTAATAGTTTGCGGTGCGAAGGCGTAAGTATAATGCCATATGGATAAAAGATGTATAGTCATTTGTGACAGTGGGATTGGCGGATTAAGGCTTTTGCGTAGGCTTGAACACACCTTAAAAGGTCAGACTTTATTATATTATGCGGACTTTGAAAATTTACCGTACGGCAATAAAAGCGGAGATGAGCTTGTAAAAATTGCAGAGAAAAATCTTGAGAAATTTTTGCCGTTCTGTCCCAAAACGGTTGTCTTTGCCTGCAATACTTTATCGACTAATACACTTGGCAAAACAAACCCTCACGGCGTCAGACTTGTACGGGTATTACCAAAGGTAAAGGTCGGCAAAAGAGGACTGCTTCTTTGTACTGAAGCAACTGCAAACAGCGATTACGTAAGGCTTTTAAAAAAAGAAAATTCCTTGCTCGACGTCTTGCCTGTTAAAGGGCTTGCCGAAGAGATAGAAAAGTGGGTAAGATGCGGAAAAAAAATTAATCTTGAAGGTATGCTCAGATGTGCGGACAGAGATTACGGATACGTTTCTCTCGGTTGTACCCATTATCCCATTATTCAAGCCGAGTTGAAAAAACTCTTTCCTCTTGCCGAGTTTTTGAGCGGTGAAGAGGACGCTTTTGACAAAATAGTGAATTCCGTGACCACAATTGACACGGATGACCACGGCAGTGAAGTGTGCTTTATAGGAAAAGAGGCTAAAATGTTAAAAACCCTTTATAATAAAGGAATTTTTGAAAACGTTTAAAATTGAATTAATATCCCCTGTGGTCACAGAGTTGTGAGCAAAGGGGTTTTTTTATAAAAATTTTTTAAAAAAAATACAAAAATTTAACAAAAGTAGTTGACAGTGGTCAAACGATGGTATATAATGGGAGTATACTAAGGCAAGGAGTTTTTCTTTTGAAGTGTTTTTCGGGTGAGCATTACCACCAGCTTGATGCAAAAAACAGAATAAGAATACCCGCAAAGTTCAAGAGCGAGATTTCTGAAAAGTTAGTTTTCAGTAAGGGTGTAACTCCTTGTATTTACGTTCTTCCGTACAGCGAGTACGCAGAAATGGTAGAGAAGTTTAACAATCTTCCTCAATTCGATGCGCAAATTCAACTTGCACTTTCAGTTTACATGGCGTCGTTCGAGGTTTTAGAAGAGGACAATCAAGGTAGAATACTTCTTCCTAACTCACTCTTAGAGTATGCGGGCATAGAAAAAAACGTTGTTACCGTAGGTGCTAAGAACAGGCTTGAAATATGGGGTGAGGAGCGCAGAAAGGCTCTTACATCTCAAAAGACGTTCGAAGAATATATGGCGTTACTTTCCTCGAGGTTATCTTAATGAAATTCGTTCATTATTCGGTAATGAAGGAGGAGTGCTTGAGCGGACTTGACCTAAAAAGTGACGGAATTTATTTCGACGGAACCTTAGGCGGTGCGGGGCACTCTTACGAGATATTAAAAAGAACAGCGCCAAGCGGAAGGCTGATTGCTACCGATTTGGATAAGGATGCTATAAAAAACGCCGAAGAAAAGCTCAGGGAGTTTGACGGTAGGTTTAAGCTATATAACACTAATTTTAAAAATATTGACCAAGTATTAGACGAGGAGGGTATAGCCCAAATCGACGGCGCGCTTTTGGATTTAGGCGTAAGCTCTTATCAGCTTGATAACAGAGAAAGAGGATTTTCGTATTTAAGCGATGAAATAAGGCTGGATATGAGAATGGATCAATCAAGCGGAAAGAGTGCTTGGGAGGTAGTAAATTATTACGAAAAATCAAAGCTTGCATATATATTTTCCGTTTACGGAGAGGAAAAATTTGCAGACAATATTGCAAAGAATATATGTGAGGTGCGCAAGATAAAGCCAATTGATACAACGGGTGAGCTTGTAAAGATAATCGACCGAAGTATTCCGTATAAGTTCAAGCAAAACGGCCATCCTGCAAAAAAGGTTTTTCAGGCAATAAGAATTGAAGTAAACGAAGAGCTCGACGGGCTTGGAGATTGCTTAAAAAATATAGTGAAAAGGCTTAAAAAGGGCGGAAGACTCGTCGTTTTAACCTTCCATTCGTTAGAGGACAGAATCGTAAAGCAAACGTTTAAAGACCTCGAAACCGACTGTATATGCGATAAGAGGTTTCCCGTATGCGTTTGCGGTAAAAAAAGGGAGATAAAGATATTAACAAAAAAACCAATTGAGGCAAGCGCAGCCGAGTGTGAAGAAAATACTCGTTCGCACAGCGCAAAATTAAGAATTATCGAAAAAATTTAATTATATATCCAGGGGAGAGGGAATATGTATAATAATAGCAGAAACAACACTTTAGTTAAAGAAAGAACAGAAAAGGCAAGCGTAGCAGAGAGCATCGTAAGAGGAGGCTATGAAGAGTTATTTGCGTTTAACAAAAAGAGCAATGCATCGGCTACTAAAACTAAAATGGAATACCAAACCCCTACTATGGAATTTATTGCAAGCGTAGCGCCTGCAAAGGTAGACGCTCGCCGTGAAGTATTAAACGAGGACGTAATGCCTTCGTCTACCACGATGCAATTCGAAAAGGAAAACACAGAGGTTTTCGAGGATCTTCGCGCTAAAAACAAAGCCGGAAAAAAGGTTGAGAAAAATTATAAGATAAACACCAGGGCTAAACTTTTGGTAGCCGTATATTCGCTTGTTGTGGCAACGATTTTATCACTTATCGTTATCAATTCAAGAATGTTGAAAAATCTTGACAATTCAATTGATAATTACTCTTCACAGGTACAAGTTCTTAATCAGGAGTATTCGGTGGTTATGGATGAGCTTACTGACGTTATGAGTGACGAAACCGTTATTGATAAGGCTGTTGAAATGGGTATGGAAAAGGCTTAATTTGGAGAAATTATTATAAAGACTTTAAAAGTAAATATTTTACGAAAGAGGTTATTTGCGTTTATTTGCGCAATAACCTTTATTTTTTTGTCAATTTTAGGCAGACTGTTTTATATTCAAATAATTTGGGGAGATAATCTTCAAACAAAGGCAATAGACCAATGGACGAGGGAATTGCCGTTAGTAGCCAAAAGAGGGCTTATAACCGATAGAAACGGAGTAGTGCTTGCCGGCAACGTGCAGTCTTATTCCGTATACGTCAGGTCAAGGTCGATCACAGATGCGGAAAGGGTTGCGAGCACTCTTTCCAAAGAGCTTGGCGTAAGCTATGAGGACTTACTTTCAAGGATTGTCAAGTCGTCAAGCTCTGAAATCACCGTTAAAAAGCGCGTTGAAAAGCAAACGGTTGACAGATTGAGAGGCTATAGCTTAGACGGCGTATACATAGCCCCCGATTATACAAGAGTTTATCCGTATGGCAGTAGCTTAAGCCAAGTGCTCGGATACACCTCATACGACGGAGGTGGACTTACGGGGCTGGAAAAGGTGTACGACGAGTATTTAAGTGGCTTTGACGGTGAAATTTTGTACGAGGCTGACCTTGTTGGTAAGGATATAGAGGGTAAAACGGCAAGATACGTGCCTGCAACCGACGGCTTGAACGTAAAGCTTACGGTAGACTACGAAATTCAAAGTATATGCGATGCGGTAATTAAAAAGGCATATGGCGAATACACGCCTAAATCTGCGTCAGCATTGGTTTTAGACCCAAAAAGCGGGCAAATTTTAGCCATGAGTCAATACCCTTGCTACGATTTGAACGATTTGCCGAGAGATGATATTGATTTGTTGAATAAATTGGGCAGATGCTCGCTTATAGTTGATTCTTATGAGCCCGGCTCGACCTTTAAGGTTTTAACTGCTGCTGCAAATATAGAAGAATACTTAAAGGGTAATCCAAACGCCTTTTCATTGGATCACGTTTTTAATTCGAGCAGATACAGATACGTAGACGGCAAAAAGATAAAATGCTGGAGTAATCACGAAAACGGCAAGCACGCCAACGAGAATCTGGCAATGGCACTTAACAATAGCTGTAATCCGTGCTTTGTCGATATTGCACTTTCTTTAGGTAAAGAAAAAATGTACGAGTATATCGAAGCGTTTGGCTACGGTAAATGTACGGGCGTTGATTTTCAGGGAGAGGCAATAGGTATGGTCGTGCCCAAAAGTGCTGTTAAAAATGGGGATTTGGCGAGAATCGGCTTTGGCCAAACGATTGCGGTAACACCCATTCAGCTTGCCATAGCAACAGCAACCGCAGTTAACGGTGGAGTTTATTACGAGCCGTATTTTGTAAAGGAGATAAGCGATGCATACGGAAATATAGCGGAGATAATCAATCCAAAAAGCAAGGGGCGGGTTATAAGTGAAGATGCCTCAAGGATAATTGCAAGCTATTTGGAAGGTGTCGTGGAAAACGGTAGCGGAAAGCAAGCGTATATAGAGGGATATAAGGTAGGCGGAAAAACAGGTACAGCGCAAAAGTATGAAAACGGAGTTATTTCTCAGGGTAAATACGTGATGAGCTTTATAGGCTTTTTCCCTTCTGATAATCCCGAGTATTTAGCTCTTGTAATTGTCGATGAGCCAATAGGCGGTCAGTATGGGTCTACGGTTGCTGCACCGCTTGCCAAAGAGATATTTCAAGGGATAATAAACAGTAAAAATATAAGTAAATATAACTGATTTTAAAATTTGTGAGGTAATTATGGAGTTTAAAAGGCTATTGGAGCAAATTGATTACTTAAAGATAAAGGGCGTGGCTCCCAAGGAGATAAACAAGGTTACCGATAGCTCAAAGGATGTTGAAAAGTCAAGTCTTTTTATATGCGTTAACGGTTGCAACGTCAAAGGAATCGATTTTATAAGGGAGGCTAAACAAAGAGGTTGCTCGGTTATCGTCAGTCAGGAGGAGGTTGAAACTGACTTGTGCCTTGTACTTGTTGAAGACGTCAAGAGGGCTGTTTCGCAAATTGCAAAAGCCTTTTACGGCAATCCTCAAGAGGATTTGAGGGTGGTAGGCGTTGTTGGGACAAACGGCAAGACAACGGTTTGTCACGTTCTTTCAAAAATGCTATCAAGCGGTGGATACGAGGTGGGAATAACCGGTACGATAGGTACTTATTATAAAGGTAAGCAATACGACACAAAGCTTACTACGCCGGGTTGCTTGAATTTGTATAAGCTGATTAGAGAAATGGCAGATGACGGCGTTGAGGTGCTTGTTATGGAGGTTTCTGCTCATGCAATTGACCAAAGGCGTATAGAGGGTATATCGTTTCACTCCTTAATTTTCACTAACTGTACAGAGGATCACCTTGATTATTTTGAAGATTTTGAAAGGTATAAGCTTACAAAAAAGAGTGTTTTTACAAGCGGTGTAAGTAAATATATGATAGTCAACAGCGATGATCAGGCGGGCAGAGAAATACTGTCAACAGCAGACGGAAAAATTATAACCTACGGCATCGAAAACCCCGCAGACGTATTTGCAATTGACGTAAACGAGAGCGCATGCGGAATAGAATACGTAATAAACCTGTGCGATGCAATATACGATATAAAAAGCAATCTTATAGGTAGGGTTAACGTGTATAATACCCTCGCGTGCTCTGCATGCTCGGCAGCATTCGGTATAAATATCCATACGATAGCAAAATCTCTGCTAAATATTCCTCCGGTTGAGGGGCGTGCAGAGCCTATCGCAAGCGTTAGGGGATGCCAGGTTTTTATTGATTATGCGCATACCCCGGACGGACTGCGGCAGACTCTTACTTCTATGAAAAAAATATGTAAGGGCAGGTTGTTTTGTCTTTTTGGCTGTGGGGGAAACAGAGAAAAGCAAAAGAGGTCGGTAATGGGTAAAATATCAGGCAGTATAGCAGATTTTACCGTTATTACAGATGATAATCCGCGCTATGAGGACGAGTGTGCCATAATAAAGCAAATAGAAGAGGGTGTTATGTCTGTTACCCATAATTACATAACGATCAAGGACAGACGGAGCGCGATACAATACGCTCTTGACAAGGTCGGTAAAAACGACGTACTGCTTATTGCCGGAAAGGGAGCTGAGAAATATCAGGAAATTTTAGGCGAAAGAAGATATTTCAGCGATAAAGATGAGGTTTTAAGCTATTTGTCCTTAACGGAGGCGTAATTTTTGAAAGCATACCTGTCTTCATTTTTGGTAGCCATATGCTTTTCGGTTGCAATCGGCTACGTGCTTATACCTATACTTCGCAAGCTAAAATTAGGGCAAAGTATTTTAAACTACGTAACAGAGCATAATTATAAGAGCGGAACGCCAACTATGGGCGGGCTTATTTTTATATGCTCGTCAGTTGCCTCGTTTTTTATTTTTGCCTGCGGAAGAAAATACTTGTCGCTGGTTTCTTTAGCGGTGGGACTGAGTTATATGTCGGTCGGAATTATCGACGACTATATCAAAATTAAGTTAAAGCATAATAAAGGTCTGGGCGGGTGGCAAAAGACCTTTTTTGAGCTTGTCATCGCTATTATTGTAGCGATTTTTGCTTGGCTGAGGGGCTTGACAGAGGTAAATATTCCGTTTACAAAGCTATCGGTGGATTTGGGAATCTGGTTTATCCCTATTTGCATACTCGTGTTTTTGGCAACGACAAACAGCGTTAATCTGACCGACGGCTTAGACGGGCTTGCAGGCGGTGTAACGTATATTTTTTTTATGGCTTTAGGCGTTTTAATTTGTCTGCAAAGGCGCGGAATAAATGCCAATGCGTATTATTATGAATATGCTAATTTGTCTCTTTTTTGCTTTTCAATTTCGGGCGCGATAGTCGGTTATTTGCTGTATAACACTCATAAGGCGTCTGTCTTTATGGGAGATACAGGCTCACTCGCGTTGGGCGGACTCGTTGCAATACTTTCTATAGTAAGCGGAAATTTACTTTTTATCCCGGTTATAGGTATAATTTACGTGCTCTCTAGCATATCCGTAATAATGCAGGTTGCATATTATAAAAAAACTAAAAAGAGAATATTTTTAATGGCCCCCTTACATCATCATTTTCAGCATAAAGGCTATGATGAAAGCAAAATTGCAATTGCATATAAGTTGGCTACTCTTTTTTTAGGGTTAATCTGTATAATTTCATATTTATAGCGGAGGAGATATGTATTTAAAAAAAGATAAATTTTTGGTAGTCGGCATGTCTAAAAGCGGAACTGCCTGCGCTGAGTTTTTGCTTAAAAGGGGTGCGGTATGCTACGTGTATGACGATAGCGACAGTCCAAAAATTGCCGAGATATGTACGGGAATACAAAATTGCGGTGGAGTATGGGTAGGTAAAAAAGAGGTTTACGATCTCTTAAACGAAATAGACGTTTTAGTTTTGAGCCCCGGTGTTGCCATAGATCACGATTTGCCGATAAGGGCGAGAAAGCTTGGCAAGAGAATAATTGGCGAAATGGAGCTTGCATATAATTTTTGCAAATCGCCGATTATTGCGGTTACGGGCACTAACGGAAAAACAACTACTTGCACGATGATAGATTCGGTGCTTAAAAATGCCGATATAAGCACCGTTCTTTGCGGAAATATCGGCAAACCGCTGATTTCTACCGTTGACGGACTAAAAGGCAACGAGATTATGGTTGTGGAAGCATCCAGCTTTCAGCTGGAAACCGCGAGTGCGTTTACACCTCACGTAGCAGTGATTACAAACGTTACCCCCGACCATCTCTCCCGCCATTACAACATGGAAAACTACGTGTTTGTAAAGAGCAGAATATTAGCTAATCTTAAGGAAAGTGAGTATGCAGTGCTTTGCTACGACGATCCTTTAGTTCAAAGGCTCGCTGAAAAAACAAGGGCAAAAATTCTTTATTTTTCTGCAAAAACTCAAGTAAACGGCAGTTACGTTGAGGATGGGAAAATCTATTTCAAGGGAGAGGCCGTAGCTAAATTGGACGACTTGCCGATTAAAGGCGAGCATAACATTTTAAATTTTTTAGCAACCCTCTGCGTTGCAAAAGCGATGGGGCTTTCTTGCGACGATGCAGTAGACGGTATAAAGCAATTCAAGGGCGTAAAGCATAGAATACAGCACGTAGCGACTGTAAACGGCGTTGAATACGTTAACGATTCAAAGGCAACTAATATAGACGCAACGTGTAAGGCAATAGATTCTATGTCAAGGCCAACCGTGCTGATACTTGGCGGTAAAGACAAGGGCATAGCCTTTGACGGAATGTTTGAAAAAATTAAAAACAGCAGGGTAAAGAGCGTCGTCGTCACGGGGGAGAGCCGTTATAGGCTTTTAGACAGTGCCAAAAAGGTAGAATACGGCAATGTGTCTATGACAGAGGATTTTTACAGAGCAATAGATTTGGCAAGGCTTTTGGCGAGCGAGGGTGACTGCGTGCTTTTAAGTCCGTCATGCAGTAGCTTTGATAAATTTAACGATTTTGAGCACAGAGGAGATGAGTTTATACGTTACGTGGAGAGCTTTAATGGATAAAACAAATTTGCTTGGTACATACGGCACAGAAGGGCAAAGAAGCAAAAGGAGAGGAGATTTTCCCCTCCTTTTTTCGGTAATTACTCTTACACTCATAGGCTTGGTTTTCGTTTATTCTGCAAGCAAATATTCGTCGGAGATAACCTACGGTAATGAGTATTACGTTGCAGGTAAGCATTTAGTTGGCTTACTTTTAGGCTACGTAGCAATGCTTTTCAGCTCGCAATTTGATTACAGAAGATACAAAAAAATAGCAATTGTTGCAATATCGGTTTCAGTTTTATTGCTACTGCTTGTTTTTACTCCGTTGGGCTTTTCAAATTACGGTGCTACAAGATGGATAAAAGTAGGCGGAATAACTGTTCAACCCTCCGAGCTTGCAAAGGTTTGTTACGTGCTTTTCGTAGCCTCGTACTTCGATAAAAATCCAACAAGGGCAAAATCCCTATTGGGTGTTTTACCCGTAATCGGCGTTGGCGGTGTTATCTGCGTTTGTATCATTTTAGAGCCCAATATGTCGATAACCGTTTGCTTTGGACTTTTAATGCTTACATTGCTTTTTATATCGGGTATGAAATTCAGCCATTTTTGCATAGTGCTGGCACCTATAGTGGCTTGCGTACCGCTTTTAATAATTGCAGAGCCGTATAGACTGAACAGGCTTTCAGCCTTTTTAAATCCTTGGGCATCGCCTAAAGGTGAGGGCTATCAGCTTATTCAGTCGCTTTATGCACTGGGGTCAGGAGGATGGTTTGGCGTAGGACTTTTCAACTCAAGACAAAAGCTCAGGTTTTTACCGTTTTCCGAAAGCGATTTCATACTTGCCGTTATAGGTGAGGAGGTCGGCTTTGTAGGGGTTACTGTGCTGTTTTTTCTGATTGCGTTTACAGTGATAAGGGGTGTAAAAATAGGTATTGAGAGCAGAGATTATTTTGGGTTTATTCTGTCCGTCGGAATATCGTCGGTAATGGGGATTCAGTCGCTTGTCAATGCGCTCGTTGTAACGGGTAGTATACCCCCTACGGGTCTGCCGTTACCGCTGATATCTGCAGGAAACACCTCGCTGATTACCTTTTTATTTGCATACGGAATAGTCTTTAACGTGTCAAAAAGGCGGTAACCTTTTATCTTGTAATATCATAAGATGAAATATCTCTATACGGAGGAAAAATGGAAAAGTTTATAATAAACGGAGGCAATAAGCTCTGTGGAAGGTTTACCGTTCAATCTGCAAAAAACTCGATATTGCCTTTGATTTCTGCAAGTATTATCAAAAGCGGAAAAACGAGAATACTCAGATGTCCAAAAATAAACGACGTAATTGTTATGTGTGAAATTATAAGGTCGCTTGGTGGAAGCTATGAGTTTGACGGGGATGTACTTTTACTCGATACCGAAAAGGTAAGCAGTTGGGTTATGCCAAAGCAATTAACTCAGGAAATAAGAGCCTCGCTATTTACAGTCGGAGCGCTGATTTGCAGGTTTGGATACGCATCAATTTATATGCCGGGTGGGTGCAATATAGGCGAGAGACCTATAGACATACACGTGGACGGACTGAGGGCGATAGGGGTAAACGTTACCGAAAATGAAGAGAGGATTTTTAGCGGTAACAGGCTTTTAGCAAGAGAGGTCACGCTTAGATTTCCGAGTGTAGGCGCAACCGAAAACCTTATGATGGCGTCGCTCAGAGCCAAGGGAATAACCGTTTTAAAAAACTGCGCTAAAGAGCCTGAAATCGTAGATTTACAAAGGTATTTAAATTTAATAGGCGCAAAAATCAGCGGAGCGGGCACCGGCGTTATAAAAATAGAAGGGGGCATAACGCCTTGCAAGGAGGATGTTGAGTTTTTACCGTCGTCAGACAGGATAGAATTGGGCACTGTATTATATGCAGCGGCAAGCGTGGGCGGAGAATTGGAGATAGAGAGTGAGGAAATAAAAAATTCGGACTTTATAAGCAAACTTTTTAAAAATAACGCTTGCAAAATACATAATATTAATGGTAATATATATTATATAGGGTTTTCTCGCCCTGCGGTCGGTTTTGGCAGAGTGGCTACCGGGCCATACCCGGAATTTCCAACCGATTTACAGCCTCAGTTAACTGCTTGCGCATGCTCTTCAGTAGGTGTTACAGCCGTTATAGAAAGGGTTTTCCCAAATAGGTTTGCTTACGTAGAACAGCTCCGTCTGTTCGGTGCAAGAGCAGACGTGTTTGCCAACGCTTGCATTATTGAGGGGGGAAGGCTTCACGGCGCAAAGGTCACCGCTGGCGATTTGAGAGGCGGTGCATCGCTTATAATCGGTGCGCTTTCTGCAGAGGGAGAATCTGAAATCCGCAACGTTTCACACGTTGACAGAGGCTATTATAAGTTAGAGGATAAGCTCTCTGCGTTAGGTGCAAAAATAAGACGGGAGAGATATTGATACGGAGAAGAATATGAAACACAAAGGTATAATCCTGATCAGCACGGTTACGGTGTTTATCTTGGCTACGGTGCTGTCGCTCGTTTGGCTGTTTAAGATAAGGCACGTGGAGATATCCGTCGTTGCAGAGGTTTCTCAAGAGATTGAAACGTACGAAAAGGTAAATGCTGTTATAGAGGCTAACTATAAGGGGAAATCGTTTTTCAGCGTAAGTGAGGATGACGTTAAGGCAAAGCTTTGTCAAGACCCGTACTTAAACGTAAAAAGCGTTAAAAAGGTTTTTCCGGACAGGTTGCAGATAGAGGTTAGTAAAAGAAAAGAAAGATTTGCATTTTCTTATAATTCGGAGTATTACGTAACGGACAGCGAATACTATCTTCTTAAAAAGGTTACAAGTGAAGATCAGCTTGGCGAGGGGATAATTAAAATATTCTTGGAGCAAATAACAATCGACGTTGAAACCTTGGTTTTAGGGCAAAAGATAGGCGCGGAAAACGGCGCGTTGGTAGGATATATGACGGAGATATTTTCAAGATTTTCTGACGGGCTAAATTTAATCGAAGGCGTTACGGTAATGGGTGCTAAAAACTGGATAAGATTTAACACCAAAACGGGTGTAGTAATAGAATTTTCGTTTAGTCCGTCAAATCCTACGGTATCCGAAGGCGAGCAGTCCGCTGAGGCTACTGCTCTCGTTGGAAAGGCGAGCGAGGTGGAGTCGGCTTATCACGGGCTAAGCGAATACCAAAAGAGAAACGGCTATTTGCTCGTTTACACTAAGGCTAACGGAGAAATAGCAATAGAACACGTTACAGAGCACGCTGTATAACACGCGAGGGAAAAATGGCATTTAAGGGTGTTACAATTTTAGATATAGGCTCTTTTGCGATAACCGCATTGGCGGGCGAAAGGGGGGTAAATAATACGTTTGCAGTCAAGGGACAAGCCGTCAGACAATACGAAGGCTTTGCTGAGGGTAAATTCTTTGACGAGCAGGATTTAGAGCAGGCTATAACCGAGGCGGTATCAGACGTTTCGGGCGTTTTGGGTGAGCAAATCGGCGAGATTTACGTAAGCGTTCCGGGCGTATTTATCAATCTTGAAAACAAGAGGTATAAAATATCTCTCGGCAAGCCCAGAAGAATTAAGCAGAAGGATGTTGACAGCTTATTAAGCGAGGGTAAGGCTAAGGTTGAGGGCGACGGCTACGAGGTTATAGGCTGTAGCGAAATTTACTTTGCCTTAGACGATAACAGAAGGGTGGTAAGCCCGGTTGGAGTGGTATCTTCACTTTTAGGTGGAGCAATTACATATTATCTTTGTGAAAGAGAGTTTACGGATAAAATCCGCAGAATTTTACATAGGCTTAAGATAAAGGACGTTAAGTTTGTATTTGTCGGTCAGGCTGAGGGTGAATATCTTTTAAGCAGAGAGGATAGAGAATTTCCGTCCCTTATCATTGACGTGGGATATATCACGTCCGAGATTACCTTGCATTTAGGCAACGGCATTTTAGCCGAATGCTGTGACGATTTTGGCGGTGGATACCTTACCTATTATATGCTCAGAGATTTTGGGCTTACCGTCAAGGATGCCGAGCTTTTAAAAAGAGAAATCAACTTTGCTCACAGTCTTTCAAACAGAGCGGTTTACTCAATTAACTCGGACGAGGGTGAATTGCAATTTCCATGCGATAAAGTAAACGAAATTGCTTTGGACGCAGTAGACGGCTTTGCCGGCTTCGTTACGGAATTTATTGAAGAAAACGCATCTTCTTTTGCGGAAAATCTTAGAATTTATCTTACGGGCGGGGGGCTTTCTTATCTGAGAGGAATAAAATCTCATCTCTCGGCAAGGCTCGGTTCTCAGGTAGAAATTTTAACGCCTAAGGTTCCAATGCATTCCAGACCGGACGAATCGTCGGTTTTTGCAATGCTTAGCTATGCTTTAAAGGATAGGGAAAGGAGATAAAACCTTATACTTCGGAGGAAGAAATTACTTTTATGATAGATTTTAATGCTTTTTACAATCAGCCTGACGAAACGGTTGAAAATATTAGGCTTTGCAATATAAAGGTTATGGGTGTTGGCGGAGCAGGAAATAACGCCGTAAACAGAATGATAGATTCCGGTATTATGAGCGCTGAATTTATAGCCGTTAATACCGACAGGCAAGCTCTTATGATGTCTAAGGTGTCACCCGAAAACAGGATTGCCATCGGTAAAAATTTAACCGGTGGGCTTGGCGCGGGCTCAGACCCCGAAATTGGAGCAAACGCAGCAGAAGAGTCAAGAGAAGAGATTGAAAGGGCTCTTGAGGGTGTAAATCTGCTCTTTATAACCGCAGGTATGGGTGGAGGAACGGGCACCGGTGCAGCACCGGTTATTGCAAGAATTGCGAAGGCAAAGGGCTGTCTTACGGTTGCAGTGGTTACAAAGCCGTTTGAATTTGAGGGTAAGCGCAGACTGCAAAACGCAATGAAGGGTATTGCGAATCTCAGAAAGTACGTTGACACTATGGTTATAATACCTAACGATAAGCTTTTAAGCTCACTCTCTCAAGACGTTTCTATGCTGGATGCGTTAAAGTTTGCAGACGACACGTTGCGTCAGGGTATATGCGGTATATCAGACCTTATTGCAACCCCTGCGCTTATCAATTTGGATTTTGCCGACGTAAAGACGATTATTAAAGACCAAGGCCTTGCGCACATGGGCGTTGGCAGAGCAAAGGGCGAAAACAAGGTTATAAATGCTGCGAGAAAGGCTATTAACAGTCCTTTGCTTGAAACGACGATTGAGGGGGCAAAGGGTGTTATTTTAAACGTTACCGGCGGAACGGATATGACTCTCAGTCAAGTTACTGAAATTACTAAAATAGTAAGAGAAACCGTTGACGACTCGTCTGCCAATATTATTTTCGGTGCAAACATAAGAGAAGATTACGAGGACGAGATAGAAATTACAGTAATTGCAACGGGATTTGATTATAAAGAGCAAAGCGTAAGACCTACTCAATTTGCTTATCAACAGCCTTTGAGAGAGCCTCAGCCTGCAGTAAGGGAGGAAATTCAACGATCTGTCAAAGAGGACGTACCCGAAATTACCCGGCAAACAGAGCAAGAGCCTGAGCAAGAGGCAATAAAAGTACCAAGTCAGAAAATTGAAGAAAACGTTATTCCTACCGTCAATAAGCCGGGGGCATACGATTTTTCAGAATTTGAGTTGGATTTAGATGAAGAAGACAGTGAAAAAGAGTCAGAGGACGACGGGCTTCCAATGTTTATGAGAAGACTTTTTGAAAAAGAACAGTAAAATAAGCCACGGCATTGCCGTGGCTTTTATAAATATAAAAGTTAAATTTTACATTTTTAAAAATGTTTTACGTATGTTGGCTATAAAAGCGCGCTATAAAATATTTTCAAATCTGATTAAATAATTTTTTGGTATTTGCTCTGTTAAATTTATTGCGACCTCCAGCTTGGAAACTGCCTCTTCTACGTTGCCCAGTCGCAGATATGCAACTGCCTCAGACAGCCATAAGTCCATTTCCTTTATATCGTTATGAGATATAAAAAAGTGGAGCTTTTTCTTTTGCGCCAGCCATCTTTCTCTTATTGCATTTGCATCGTCCGCCGTTGCAGACCCGTCATTTATCTTGTTGTAGGCAACCGTAAAATCTTCGTGGAGGCAATCAAAGGATTTTTTTAAATATACCTGCTCGCAAATTCCCGCTAAAACTAAAATCAATATTGAAATAGCAATAGAATATATCGTTTTTACCATTTTACCCCCTCCTTGAGCGACACGTTAAAGGTTGTGTATTTAGAGTGCAACAGTTGAAAGTATACCTTGCCGTTGCCGTCAACCGTCATAACGCCCACGTGCTTTAACGATTTTGCGCCTTTTGATTTTGCAATACGCTTGAGCTCGTCCAAGCTCATATTTATTATGGCTAAATTTTTATTTTTTACCTGTCCGTCGTTAATAATAAGGAGTGGGAGCGCGGTTTTTTTCTTGTCATAATCTATTTTTTCTTTGGTAGACAGCTTGCCGTTTGACTCAAAAATAGCGTAGTCTAAATCGTCGAGCGAGTAAAAGCCCGCAGAGCGCATAGATTCTATTAAGTCTTCAACGTCCATATTGTTTTGTCTGAGCTCATAAAAATCGACTCCGTTTTTGTTTAATACGAGAGAGGGCTTGCCACTTAAAATGCGTTTTGCTGTTTGACTTGTCTGTTGCAAAATAGAAAGCAATTGATGCAAAATAAAAACAGCAACGATTGCAACGACACCGTAAAGAAGCGGTACGGAAACGTCCGTCATCGGTATGCAAGCCAGCTCCGAAACGAGTAGTGTTATTACCAGCTCAAAGGGCTGCATTTCACCAATTTGCCTTTTGCCCATAATTCTCATTACGATAAGAAGTGTAGCAAAGATAACTACTGACCTTATAAAAATAATAATCATAAAAATATTATGTCAAAAACGCAAAGGTATTATGCAAGTGCTTGACAAAAAAGGGTTAAGGCATTATTATTAATCTATAATATAAAAGCAGAGTAGTACAAAAAGCGTTAAGTGCCACGTAACGGGATGTTGAACGTGGACGAAAAGGTTTTTACCTTGCGATTTTTTGGCGCATCCAATGCAAAGATTTTTGTCTTGGTCTCTCTACTTTTTGTGGGAGGTTTTTTTATGTCTGAAAAATGGTTAAGATTGCTGTTTTCGCCCTTTGTCTTAAAGGAAAAAAGGTCGAGAAAGATAGCTTATGTCGCAATTATGGTTGCTCTTTCTATAGTTTGCAATATCTTTTTTGAGTTTAAGCTTGGCACTGTGCAATATTCCTTAACTACGGCAATATCATGCCTGATAGGTGTTTTGCTTGGCGCGGGAGCGGGCTTTGTGGCTTGCTTTATCGGCGATGCAGTCGGCTTTTTCGTCAATCCGTTTGGGGCGTATACGCCTTGGATAGGTCTTGCAACCGGACTGATGGCGTTTATTTCGGGAAGTATTTTCCATTTACTCAGTAATAAATCGCTTTTAACGGTATATCTTAAAATAACCGTTATCGCTCTTTCTACCTTTGTAATATGCTCGCTGTGCATAAACAGTACTTTTTTATGGGCTACTTACTACAGTAAAACTACATTTTGGAAGTTTTTGATAACGAGATATTTCGTGCAGGGGCAAGTTTTTGTAAGTATATTAAATTATGCTCTTTTATTTATTTTAATTCCCGTTATCAGAAGGGTTCCGTTTTTTAAAAGCCTTGAGCTTTAACAGGGGCAGCCACGGTTTTGAAAGATTTTCAAGCAAAAAGTCAAAAAGTCCAAGCGACAGCATTATAAGTCCCGTAAAAATTAAAATTATAAAAGAGGATATAATAGCGGTAAAGATATTTCCTAAGAAAAGCGTCATATTTCGTATGAAAAAGCCTATTAACGCAGACGGAATAATTGCTATCAGCGATAAAGCTATATGCTTTATTACCTTAATTTTAACGGGAACGTATTTATAAAGAAGGGCAACGTTTACTGTCGCCGTAATGGTATAGTTTAAAAATATACCCAGAATCAAGCTGTTTATCCCAATTATCTTGGGCAAAAAGAAAATACATACAATCATGGCAGACGCTCCTAAGAAAAATGAAAGGAGAGTCTGTTTTTCTTTGTTTAAAGAATTTAACGCGCTTGTTGATATTATAGAAATGCTAAGTGGCAGCATGGCTATCGCACCAAGTGAAACGTATTTGCCGACTGTTGCGTCAGAATATACTATTTGGCAGATTTGCTCGCCTAAAACTATTAAAACAGGTATTATAGCACACGCAATAAGGCAAGAGCTTTTTATTGCCTTTTCGACGTTATTTTTAAGTGTTTTATAATTTTTTGAATAATAATCCTGAGAAATTTCCGGCGTTAATACAAGGGCAATTGAGCCGATTAGCGTTGACGGAATAAAAATGAGCGGTAACGCCATGCCGAATACTGTGCCAAACATGGACATTGCATCAGATTGCGTTGCTCCGTAGAATATCAGCCTTGCGGGTAATATTACTGCAATCAACGTATTTACAAGTGACGTTGACGTGCGCATTGCAGTAATCGGTGTGGACGATTTTACAAGTGGCGACAGCTCGTTTGTGGGTAATTTCAGTCTTCCGCCTTTTATAAAGAAAACAAAAACCGAAACGGCAAACGAAAAGACGTAGGATATTAGTACGGCATAGCCTGCCATATGCGTTCCTTGGTCAAAATCAACGGCAATATTTACTAAAAGTATGCCGGCAACGAGCATGACTGCTTCTTCTAAAAATTCTATTATGCTATAAGACAAAAACTGCTTGTTTCCCCAAAACGTACCCCTTATTACAGCGTATACCGAGGTTAGTATTAGTCCCGGAATCATAATTTTTAAAAGAGGTAAGCACCTTGGGTCAGAAAAAAGCAGATTTAATATTCCGCTTTTAGAAAATACTAAAAGGGAAAGGGGGATGGCGGTTGCAATTGCGGTTAAAATACCTGCCGTAACCGTTGCTTCAGCTTTGGAGTTTTTACTTTCTTGCTTGTACTTAATCATCATTCGTGATACCGTTATTGGGATACCGGAAGAGGTAACCGTCATAAACAGTCCCAAAACCGACAGTGATATTTGATAAATTCCAAGTCCCTCTGCGCCAAGTCTGTGCGACAGAAAAATTCTGTAAATAAAGCCCAAGCATCTTTCTAAACAGGAAAAAACGGTAACTGTAACTACCGTACTGAAAACCTTTTTAATAATTCACCTCTAAATTTACGTTATATTAGATATTTATTAATCATATAAATAAACTATGATAAACAATGTGATTTTAAATGATTTGTCTTATATAAAAAAGTGCTTTTTGTATAGAGTTGAGGTGTGTGACAGCTTAAAAGCAATTGCAGATAAGTTTCATACTACACAACGCGTTATAGCGGTACTCAATGGCTTGGATGGCGAGGTTAGGGCAGGTGAGTATATCTTGGTTGAGAGAGTTGACGGAGAAGAATACATTGTAAAGCCGACGGATACTTTAGAGATGATTGCACAAAATAATATAGAAAAAATTCAAGAGATAAAAAGAAAAAACAGAATTGATTATATTTACGTGGGTCAAAAGATTTTTATATAAAAACGCTATGCTAAAGAATTAAAGTTGTAAAAAATTTTTCTTTTCCTCTTGACATAAAGCTTGCTTTATAGTACAATATAATATAGAAAAATAATAAAGGGGAGAAGTATGAAGAAATTACTTTTTACTTTAATGATAGCTATTTTGTCCTTGTCAATCGTTGGTTGTATGGACGTAACCGGTGATCCAAACGGAGAATCCCAAAAAGAGTCAACGCCAACATCTACTTTAGAGAGTGTTGAAGAGTCTTTGGAGGAAAGTGTTGAGCAAAGCTCCGGCCCTGACGTAAATCAAAGCGACGAATCTCAGTCTGAGGAGGAAAGCTCAAGCGAAGAAGAGAGTGCTTCCGAAGAGGAAACCTCAAGCGAGGTTGAAAGCGAGTCTGAATCAGAGAGCGAATCTGAGGTTGAAAGCGAGTCTGAATCAGAAAGTGAATCTGAGATTGAAAGCGAGTCTGAATTAGAGAGCGAATCCGAATCTGAGAGTGAATCCGAGGTAGAGAGCGAATCTGAATCTGAGAGTGAATCCGTGGTAGAGAGCGAATCTGAATCTGAAAGTGAGTCTGAGTCAGAGAGCGAATCTGAAGAAGAGCCTGTAATCTACACTGTAACTATTTCTTATAAAACCTCTTACGGTGCGCAAGAAGTTACCAGAACCGTAACTGTAGAAGCGGGAGAAACGATTACTATCAGTTTACCTACGATAAGTGTTGACAACAGCTCAGATTACGCGTTTGCAGGCTGGGAAATAGTTGGAACTAACCAAAAATACGATAAGGACGTAACCACTATAACTATAACGGTAAACGGAAATATAACCATCAGATCACGTTATACTAAGCAATATACCGGCAACTATTAATAATAAGCAAGCTATAAAGCCACCCGTTTTGGGTGGCTTTTTTGTTGCCCGAACTGTAATTAAATGAGTTTTTGCATATCGAAAAGTCCGTTTTTCTGCTTTGTTATAAACTCACACGCTTTAATTGCGCCTTGAGCAAACAGATCCTTTGAATAAGCCGTGTGGGTGAGGGTAATGCTTTCGTATTCTCCGAAAAATGAAACCGAGTGCTCTCCAACCGTAGAACCCCCTCTCACCGAGTGGACGCCTATTTCTCCGTTTGTACGCTTTGACTGTCCTAAACGGCCGAATATGGGGCTTTTGGGGGGATTACAGTTTTCGTTTATGCCATCGATAATCAGTTTTGCAGTACCCGAAGGGGAGTCGAGCTTGTTTTTATGATGTTTTTCTATTATTTCAACATCGAATCCGCTTAAGTTAAAATTTGCTTCCTTGCATAATTTTATCAGTAGATTTATACCGAGTGACATATTTGCAGATTTAAAAACAGGTATTATGTTGGATGCATTTAATATTTCACGCTCTTGTTTCTCGCTGTGTCCCGTAGTACCGATGACAAGTGGCATAGAATTTTCGGTAGCATATTTTAAAAGCTCGCTTGTAACGTCAGGTGCTGAAAAGTCTATTATAACGTCTGCCAGATGGCGGATTTGGTCAAAATCGCTGAATACCGGGCAGTCGGTTATTCCGACGGTTGATTTGTCAATACCGCAAATTACGTTATGATTATTTATAAGGGCACGCCTATAAACGTTAAGCCCCATTTCTCCGTTTATTCCGCATATTATTATATTAAGCATGATTCCTCCTTGTATATAAGAGTTTGTCAAGTTCTTTTTTTAAATATTCAAAGTAATCGCTGTTCGGTAAATTTAGAGGCAGCCTGAATTCGCACCTTGTTCCGTGTAAAATTTGATCTGCACACTTTATCGGTATAGGGTTTATTTTAGTGGTTAACAATTTGAAAAAATCTTTAAAAAAACAGTTGTATTCGTAATTATGCTTTTCGTAATTACTTTTAAAATTGCCGATAAATTCTTTAATTTTAAGAGGTATTACATTTGATGCAACAGAAATTGCTCCCAAAGAACCGTTTTTTAAAAACAAGCTTATATTCTCGTCGCTCCCACAGTAGATGGCATATTTGTTTTCTAAAATCGAAAACAGCTTTTCAAGGTGCTTTTCGTCAGTGCTTGCCTCTTTAATGCCAAAGGCATAACCGTCGCTTAAAATAATCTTTGCAGTATGTGGCTCAACGTTTACGCCCGTTCTTGACGGAACGTTATAAACCAGGTAAGGGAATTTACACCTTCCGGAAATTTCTTTATAATGAAGAATAAGGCCGTCTTGCTCACATCTGTTATAATACGGTGTAACTATCAACGCGCAGTCTGCGCCAAGCTCCTTTGCTTCTAAGGTTAGTTCGCAGGCGGTTTCGGTGCAGTTTGACCCTGTACCGACGATTATCGGCACTCTTGATTTAAGTCTTTGCACGGCAAAACGTATTATTTCCCGCCTTTCTTCACGCGTTACCGTAGGGGACTCTCCCGTTGTACCCAAAAATACCAAGGCGTCAATTTTTGCCTTGAGCTGTCTGTCAAGCAGACTTTCAAATTGTCCGTAGTCAATTTTGCCGTTGCAAAAGGGGGTGTAAAGAGCTGTGGCAACACCTTCAAAAATTCTGTTCATTCAATTGCTCCAAGTGTGAAATGTTAATGATTTTTTAGAAAAAGAGGTCAAAACGATTGTAAAATTTGTCTTTATAGTATATTATATTAATTGCGTTATAATATTATACAAAAAATTTGAGGTGCAAGATGGCTAAAAAAGGCTTTATGGCAAGAATAATAGAGGGTCCTGAAAGGTCTGAAACCTACGCCCGTTCAACTCTCCCCACGAACAGATGGGAGCTTGGTTGGGACGTGTTTAAGACGAACAAGGGCAAGATGTGCGGATTAAATCTGCTCACGATGATTTTTTTATTACCCGCATTATTTCTTGTGTTAATGCGTTTCGTGCTTAAAACTACGTACGGCAAGGTTTATCCCTTTTCGCAAAACGTAGGCTTATCATATCCAATGTTTCCGTCTACAGCGGGCTTAGAGCCAAATTTATCACTTTTACTTAACTTCGAGGTGTTTAAATTTGTACTTATAGCCGTTTTGATAGGAGCTGTTGCAATTTCGGGTGGATTCTACGTTATGCGAAACCTCGTTTGGACAGAAGGCGTTATGGTAACGAGCGACTTTTTTAAGGGTGTTAAGAAAAATTACTTTGTAATTTTGTTTACTCTTATCTTCTACGTGATTATAATGATGCTGTCGATAACATCTTTAAACATGTCGTCTATGATGCTCGCGGCTCATAGAGGTACTACTTGGCTATTGGTTACTGCTCAAGTTGTAACGTATCTGATAATGGCTCTCGTTACCATGATGGTAATGTATATGATAACTCTCGGTATTAACTATAAGCTGAGCTTTATCAAGCTTATCAGAAACTCGTTTATACTTTCGATTGCGCTTATTCCTACCAATATTTTCTTTTTGGCATTTGCTGCGGTGTGGTTTATAATTGTATTCCTCGGTATGCAGTTTATAACGGTTATCGGTGTAATTTTATGTCTTATATGGGGATTTTCACTCTTTATGCTCGTATGGACAAACTATTCGCATTGGGTATTTGACAAATTTATCAATGATAAAGTTCCGGGTGCAAAGAAGAACAGAGGTATTTACAAGGCAAACGCAGATGAAAACGACGGCGAGCCTCTCGTTATCGAAAGATCTAAATTCAAAGAGAAGCACGTTAAGCCTATTACTGACTACGACGTAGAAATATACGAGCTTCCTACAAGCTTTAGCAGAAAAGACCTTGAAAAGCTTGAGGAAACTAAAGAGGCGATGCGTAGAGATAGCGATAAATATGCTGAAGAGTACGCAAATGAGGAATCTAAGCCCGAAACTATTGAAGACCTTATGAAGGCCGACGAAGAAAACAGCTCGGAAGGTAATTAATTATGGAAGGTAAGGCATACAGTGCGCTTGCCCCTTACTATGAAAAGCTTATCAACGACTGCGACTATGAACAATGGTCGCAGTATGTTTTTAATAGGCTTGAAAGGTATGCAAAGGGCAAGGTGGGGTGCGATTGCGCTTGCGGAAGCGGGTATTTTACACGATTTTTAAAAACTAAGGGATACGACGTTTACGGAGTAGATAATTCGGAAGATATGCTTGCAGAGGCAAACGCAAGGTCGTTTAAGGAAAAGATTTTAGTAGATTACCAAAAGCAGGACCTTAAGAGGTTTAAGACCTTTAAAAAGCTTGATTTTATAACGGTTATAAACGACGGGCTTAATTATTTAAGCCGAGCTGAGCTTAAAAGCGCAATCAAAAGCTTTTATACAGCTCTTGATAAGGATGGAGTTTTGCTTTTTGATATATCATCTGAGTATAAGCTTAAAAACGTTCTTGCAAACAATCTTTACGGCGAGGATTTAGACGAGGTAACTTACCTGTGGTTTAACACGCTGTATGAGGATTTTGTAAAAATGGAGCTTACGTTTTTTGTCAAGGAGGGCGACGTCTATCGCCGTCAGGACGAAACGCACGTTCAGCACGTTCACAAAACGGAAGATATAAAAAGACTTTTAAAAGAGGTCGGCTTTAACGTGGCAGAGGTCTGTGGACATCTTGGGCAAGAGCTTAGGGCTGACAGTCAACGAATAAATTTTATTGCGATAAAAAGATAATTATGGGAAAACTGTTTAAAACACTTATTTTCGATGGGGAAATTTCCCTTTCGGTTATAGATTCAACGGATATAGTAAACGAGGCGATTAAATTTCACAATTTAACCCCTGTGTGCGCCGCTGCACTCGGCAGGGTGCTTACCGTAACCGCTTTTATGTCGTCTTCTTTAAAGCACGAGGATGAAAGGCTTTCCGTAACTATAGAGGGCGACGGAAAGGGGGGGCAAATAGTAACCGCATGCGACGGCAAAATGCACGTCAGAGGACTCATAGGCAATCCGTTTGCCGACTTACCGCTAAATTCAAAGGGCAAGCTTGACGTTGGCGGTATCGTAGGTAAAAACGGGTCTATAACGGTTATCAAAAACCTCGGCTTAAAAGAGCCTTACGTTGGCAGATGTGATCTTGTCAGCGGTGAAATCGCAGAGGATTTTACCGCATATTACGCCTATAGTGAGCAACAGCCTACCGCAATGGCAATAGGCGTTTTAATAGGCAGAGATGAAACGTGCATAGGCGCAGGCGGTATAATAATTCAGCCTATGCCAAATTGCAGTGAGGAAAGCATAGTTAAGGCAGAAAAGCTTATAGGTGAGTTTGGCGACGTTAGTGCGAAAATTCATTCAATTGGCGCAGAGGGTATTATTAAGGAGTATTTTTCCGAATACGATTTTACCGAGTATAACCCCTCGTACGTTTGTAACTGCTCAAAGGAATATATAGACGGAATACTTATAACGCTTGGTGAGGACGAGCTTTACGATACTGTAGAAAAAGAGGGTAAAATAGAGGTTTGCTGTCATTTCTGCGATAAAAAGTACGTTTATTACAAGAAAGACGTAGATAAATTACTTGGTAAATAATATGAAGGACAATCGTTTGAAGTATAAAAAAACGCTTGATATGGTATGCGAACGCGCAAATTTGTGCTGTGAAAGGGGCGACTATCTTTCTGCGTTATCCTCTCTGTTAAACGAGATGGAGCTAAGACCTGATTGTGCGGACGTCTGTGCCCACCTTGCCGATATTTATACTGAGCTTGGCATATACGAAAATGCAATTTCAATGTGGTTTAGGTTTCTTTTGAGAGCAAAGGAAGGCCTGTATTGGGAAGGCTATAACGGTTTAGGCGCGAGCTTTTATTTTCTTGGAAATAAATATATGGCCGGGTATTATTTTAACGAACAGCTGATGAAAAACGAGGAAATCGACGGAGTATACGCCGACGTGTTAGAGGAATTTATAGAGGGCTTGGATAATAACGGCGAATCGGGATTTAGCATTGTAAAAGAAAAAACAAGCGAAGATGTCGGTGAAGAAATTATACAGGGCGCGCTTTTGTATGCAGACGAACAAAACTGTGAAAAGGCGTTAGAGCTTTTGTCCTCGATAGAAGATAGCAATCCAAAATTTGGTGAGGCGTCTTTTGAAAAGGCGTGTTTATATCTAAACAGCGGTGATTTTGAAAGGGCTTACGCATGTGTTCAGACAAGCTTAAAAAGCGGTTTTGCTCAGCTGTCTGCAATTTCTCTTGCAATAGATTTAGCATCTGCTACGGGAGATTCGCAGGCGGATGAATATAAAGAAATGCTTTTAAAATATCAGCCTATTGATGACGAGGATAAATATAAAAAGCTTATTGCCCTATGCGATTACAGTCTTTTCGACGAGGCTCTCAGCGTTGCAAACCAATTGTTAAACGATAACGTTAACGATGCCAACACGTCGTATATAAAGGGCTTTTTGCTTTATAATAAGGGCGATTTTGAAGGGGCGGAAAGGTGCTTTAAAAATGCATATTTGCTGTCTTACAGCTATCCGTCGCTATACTATTTAAAGGTCGCTCAAAGGGCTGTTGACGGAAAACCGCTTTATAAGGAGCTTGAATTTAAGTTTTCCGTGCCGGATAAGGTAAATGAGGAAAATACAGATATTTTAAAGGGCTTTATCAGCGGAGATAAGACTTTGGCAGAATTTTCTGACAGTCAGCTTTTAGAGCTTGCAGATTGGTGCTTTTCTACTAAAGACGAAAATTTGCAGTTCAGCTTGGGTTGGGTTTACGTTCGCTCAGGCGACGAAGTGCTTACGCGAAAGATAAAGGAAGAGCTTGTAAATCCGTCTGTTTCAGACTCTGTAAAGCAAAGCTTAGTTTCTATAATGTGCGATCTGACTAAGGATTTGTCTGTAAAGGTAGTATATGAAAATTTCTTTATAAACCTTAAATTTAACAGACCCGAATTAAAAGATGAAAACAAGGAGCTTTTTAAAAAAGCATATGCAAAGGCGTTTGGGAGGTTGTCCGTTTTAAACCTCGAAAAAATGTACAGACTGTCGATTGGGGCATCAGAGCTTCAAAAGGAGCTTATTTCTGCAGGTAAGATTGACTGTGTAAAGAGCATTTCGGCTCTTTCTTGCGCAATGTATTTTTATTCGGGCTTAAACGTTTTTCAAAGCAACGAGTCTGCCTACGAGGTGTTCGGTGCAAAAAAAGAGGACGTAATTTCAATAATAAAACTTACGGAGATAAAAGATGAAAATTGACGTAGACGCTATATTTGACGAGTATCTCAACGATTTTATAGAAAAGAATGCAGGTGTGCTCTCAGCCGTAGAGATAGAAAAGAAAATAGAAGAGCTGTACTTGGAGTTTGGTAATATTCCATGTGATAAGTTGGGTGGGAAAACCCCTTTGAAGTATTTTGGCTCAATGGATAGCGACCGCCTTTTAGAGCTTTTAAAAGAGGGAATAGATGAAGGTGAGTCCGTTTCAGATTATTTGTGCAAAACCTTAGAGAGCCGTTTAGACTGTGAGGAGGCTTTAACCGAAATGGCACTTGAGGGCGAAGAAGAGCTTGCTGTTTGCGCAATCAATATTTTGGGGGCTATGGGCAGTAAAAAATCGCTTGTTAAATTCGTTGAGGCTTTAAGCGAGAAAAAGCTTCCGTCTGTTATCAGCGACGTTTTAACCGAGGCTGTTTGTAAAAATGCCGATGCTGTAAAGGAAGAGGTTATCAAGGCTTATAAGCCTACGGGAATAGGCGCAGAGAGCTTTGAGGAAATACTTTCTAATATGAGCAGAGATGAAAGAGTGTTTAAGCTTTTATACGCATGCTTTTTAAATAACAGAGCAAGCTTGGCTCTTAACGCTCAGTATCTTGCAAAATACGGTGACGAAAGAGCATTGACCGTTTTATATTCAACAATAAAGCGTCAGGATATTTCCTTGCTTGAATACAGTGAGCTTAAAAACGCAATTGAAAAATTGGGTGGAGAAGTGGAAGACGACGGAAGATTTGTAAGACAAACGAGTCATTAAAGCAACAGCCTTTTCATAAGTTAAATTATGAGAAGGCTATTTTTATGCAGTTTTGTAACTGCATTTACAATCATTGGCAGTATTATAGGAGCGGGATTTATTACCGGAAAAGAGGTTTTTGAGTTCTTTGCAAAGGACCTATCTCTAAGCGGTATCTATCTCGCTTTTTTGTCGTTTACCGGGTTGATTTACTTTGTTATGTCAAATCGCAATACGCAAATCAAAAAGTGGATTGAAGTATTTGTCGCCGTGTCGAATATCATTGTTGCGGGGTGTATGATTTCAGCCTTGGATTCGGTGTATAAAAGGGTGTTTTGTCTTACGGAAAAAGTAAAAATATTGTCGATAATTACTGCAATTTTGTTATTTATTATGACTTTAAACGGTATATCGATCGTAGAAAAATTTTGTTCTCTTTGCCTGCCGATAATGATAGGCGTAATTATAGCCTTGTGCTTTTTAAAAACGGAAGATTATTCCTTGCCGTTATCGCCAAAAACGTTTGAAGGAATAGCCAAGCCGTTTATTTACGTTGGCTTTAACGTTATACTTTCCGCAGGTGTAATAAAAAACAGTGGAGAAAAGCTATCTCCACCGTTTAAAATGTTGGCATCGCTATTAACCTCATTTTTAATCTGCACGCTCGTTTGGTTAATTTCACTTGTAGTAAAATGCAGTGAGTCAAATGATGAAATGCCGTTTATAAGCTTGTTTTACTCAAATGTAAAACTTTTAAAAATCATTGATATATTAACACTTTTTGCAATTTATTCTACGCTTATATCTGCAATTTATACGATAAACAAATTTGGAGGTATAAGCCTTTCAATAAAGAGCAAGGTGTGTTTGCTTTTGCTTGCGATAACCGTATCGGAGCTGGGGTTTAGCCCTATCGTAGAGGTTTTATATCCGATTTTGGGAATACTTGCATATGCCTTTATTTTTGTTACTTTTCTTTTATCAGGACTTTTTCTAAGAGAGCAACCAAAGCATACATTGCCCCTGCAAGCAGACATAAAATAAACGTGCTTGCCATAACAAGGTCAAGCTTAAAGACTTGGCCGCCGTAAACAATCAGATATCCTATGCCTTGTCTTGACGTTAAGTATTCACCCATGATAGAGCCTATCCACGCCATGCCGACGTTTATCTTAAGGCAGGATATAAAGCTTTTAAGCGAAGAGGGGATAACCAATTTGCTTAAAATTTGTAATTTTGTTGCACCCATGGATTTAAGTAGCATTATCTTGCCCTTATCTGTTGACAAAAATGCATTTTGCATTGTAATTACGGTTACTATAACTGTTATGATTATAGCCATAAAGATTATTGATTTTATGCCACTTCCAAACCAAACTATTATTATAGGACCGAGAGCAATTTTCGGTAAGCTGTTTAAAACTATGAGATATGGCTCGCATATTTTTCTCAGGCTTTCCGACCACCAGAGGGCAACTGCTACCGCCGTGCCAAGTGCTGTTGCAATCAAAAAGCCTGCAACAGTTTCAAATAATGTGGTGCCAACGTGTATCCATAAATTGTCAGCTACAATTAAATTTTTAATTGTGCTTGCAACCCTCGTGGGGCTGCTCATCAAAAAGCTGTCAATAACAGAGTATCTTGCCAAAAGCTCCCATATAAGTAAAAAAGCAATCAGAATTGTCATTCTCATAGTATTTACAAAGACGGTGCTTCTGCGTTGAGATTTTAAAAACAGTAAGTGCTCGCGAGAGAATTCGTGATTATTTTTCATAGTTTAATTCCCTCCATAGCCTTTCAAACCAAGATGAAAAGCCTTTAGATTCTCTTCTTTGAAGAGGGGTCAGGGCTTTATCGGTGTCAATTTCGTGCAAATTGAGTATCTTAGACGGCCTTTTGGTTAAAACGATAATTCTGTCCGCAAGAGCAATTGCCTCGGATATATCGTGAGTTACTAATACGGCCGTCTTTTTCTCATTTTTAATAATTGCGTAAACGTCATCGCAAACGGCAAGCCTCGTTTGATAGTCAAGGGCAGAAAAGGGCTCGTCTAAAAGTAGTATTTCGGGTGAGCAAGCAAGAGTTCTTATAAGGGCAACTCTTTGTCGCATTCCTCCTGACAGCTCGCTTGGATAAGAGCGTCTAAATTCCCAAAGCCCATATTTTTTTAGTAGCTGTTGCACGTTTTTTCTCTTTTCAAGGTCTTTTTTAGCTCCGTGTATTTCAAGCGGAAGCATTGCGTTTGCCTCGACTGTGCGCCAAGGGAAAAGCTGATCCTTCTGCAGCATATATCCAATCATTTCGGTAGGGCTTAAGATTTCTTCTCCGTTTAAAAGAACCTTGCCGCCGCTGGGCTTTAAAAGCCCGGCAATAATAGATAAAATGCTTGTTTTACCGCATCCCGAAGGGCCGATTATTGCTATAAATTCTCCGCTGAACACGTCGAAGTCAATTTTTTTCAGTGCCTCTATTTCGCCCTGCATCGTGTGGTAAGACAGCGATACGTTTTCAATACTCAGTAATTTGTTCATTTGTATTTTCCTCCTTTGAGAAAAACGGTTATTTAAATATTTCTCCGTATAGAGAATTTGCGTAGGTATTATCTGTTATAAGCGAGTAATCAATTCTCCTTTCAAGCTCGCCTGCGTTTTCCATAACGTCCAAAAGATTGTTAAATGCAGTTTCAGTCATAGCCATGTGGGTCATCCATGCGTCTATTCTTTTATAGCTTGCAAGAGCAGTTGCAACTGAATTCAGCGAGGTGTCGGGGAATTGCTTTAACAGGCTTTCTGCCAAAACGGCATCGTCGGTTTCAGCCATGTATTTGATTGCTTTGTACATAGCTCTTATGAATTTTTCAACCGTTTCTCCGTTATTTTTAATATATCCCGACAACGCGGTAAACGCGGTGTAGGGGATTTCTCCGCTTTCCTCGCCAACGCTCGCTACGATATATCCCTTGCCTGCGCGTTGGTATTCACTTGCAGTTGGCTCAAACAGCGTCGTGTAGTCGCCCGTGCCACCTTCAAATGACGGACCCATAAGATTAAATGCAACGTCGTTATTCAGCGTTACGTTTTGACCGTTATAAAGCCCATGCTTGTTTACTACGTATTCAAAGGTCATAGCAGGCACACCGCCTGTTCTTCCGGCAATGATTTCCTTCCCCTCTAAATCCTCCCACTTAAAGTCCGGCTCGTCGACTCTCGATACTAAAAATGAGCCGTCGCGCTTTGTGAGCTGACCTATTATTTTTGGCACATCCTTTTTGCCCTCTAAGTAGACGTATACAGTAGCTTCAACACCCATAAGCCCTATATCGGCATCACCGGATAAAAGGGCAGTCATTGTTTTGTCTGCGCCACCGCCGTTGGTGAGCTCTATCTCCAGCCCCTCCTCCTCAAAAAAGCCGTTTTCTATGGCAATGTATAAGGGCGCATAGAAGATAGAATGAGTAACCTCGTTTAAACGGATTTTAATAAGTCCGTCTTTGTTTTTCTTGCACGCTGAAAATGGCGTGACTACTATTAACAGTGCGATAAAAGTCGCAATAATTTTTTTCATAAATTCTCCTTTCAAAAATAATCATATTATATCGTATGAAATACGCGTTTTATTTGACAATAAAAGTTTTTTATAATATAATTATAAATACTTGACGATAATTACGAGTTGTAGCCACTAGGTAAAATGGCGTAAATTTATACTTTTACAAAAGGTTGGAGATTGATTATGGATATGTCAAAGACGTATAGTCCGAAGGAGTTCGAGCAAAGAATTTACGAAAAATGGGAACAAAAAGGGTATTTTAAGGCAAAGCCTAACAAAGATAAAGTCCCCTTTACTATCGTTATACCCCCACCGAACATTACCGGACAACTTCATATGGGACACGCTCTCAATAACTCTATACAAGACAGTATTATCCGTTTTAAGAGAATGCAAGGCTACGAGGCTTTGTGGCTTCCCGGTACGGACCACGCTTCTATTGCAACCGAGGTTAAAATTGTTGACCAAATGAAGGCCGAAGGTTTAACTAAAGAAGAGGTTGGCAGAGAAGGCTTTTTAGAAAGAGCTTGGGCTTGGAAGGAAAAATACGGTGGTAGAATAGTTGAACAGTTAAAAAGGTTAGGCTCTTCATGCGACTGGTCAAGGCTTGCTTTTACCATGGACGAAAGATGCTCAAAGGCGGTAAAAGAGGTTTTCGTAAACCTTTATAACAAGGGTCTTATATATCAGGGCAAGAGAATTATCAACTGGTGCCCTTGCTGTAAGACTGCGCTTTCTGATGCAGAGGTCGAGTTTGAAGAGGAAAATTCATTCTTCTGGCATTTCAGATATTTTGTAAAGGACAGTGACAGATATCTGGTTATCGCAACCACAAGACCCGAAACTCTTTTAGGTGATACTGCGGTTGCAGTTAATCCAAAGGACGAAAGATATACAGACCTCATCGGTAAAACTCTTATATTGCCTATCGTAGGCAGGGAAATCCCCGTAGTTGCAGATGAGTACGTAGATATGGAGTTCGGTACGGGCGCGGTTAAGATTACCCCTGCTCACGATCCTAACGACTTCGAGGTTGGTTTAAGACATAACTTAGAGGTTATTCGCGTTATGGACGACGGCGGTATTATGAACTCGCTTGCAGGAAAGTACGAGAGTATGAGCCGTTACGAGTGCAGAAAGGCTATCGTTGCAGACTTAGAGGCATCGGGCAATCTTGAAAAGATTGAGCCACACGCTCACAACGTAGGTCATTGCTACCGCTGTCACGATACTGTTGAGCCGATAATTTCTAAGCAATGGTTCGTTAAGATGGACACCTTGGCAAAGCCCGCTCTTTCTGCAGTCAGAAGAAAGAGCATTAAGTTTACGCCTACAAGATTTACAAAAATCTATAACAATTGGATGGAAAACATCAAGGACTGGTGTATTTCACGTCAGCTTTGGTGGGGACACAGAATACCAGCATATTACTGTGACGAGTGTGGCGAAACCGTAGTTGCAAAGCAAACGCCAACGGCTTGTCCTAAGTGCGGTTGCACCTCGTTTAAGCAAGACGAGGACGTATTGGATACCTGGTTCAGCTCGGCGCTTTGGCCGTTCTCTACCTTAGGCTTCCCCGAAATGACCAAGGATTTAAAATATTTCTATCCTACCGACGTTTTGGTTACCGCTTACGATATAATTTTCTTCTGGGTAGCAAGAATGATATTCAGCGGAATAGAGCACATGGAGAGAATTCCGTTTAAGGACGTTTTAATTCACGGTATCGTAAGAGATGCTCAGGGCAGAAAGATGAGTAAGTCCTTGGGTAACGGTATCGACCCAATAGAGATTATCGAGGAATACGGCGCAGACACCTTGCGTTATTGCTTGCTCAACGGTATTTCTGCGGGTAGCGATATAAGGTATTCACCCGAAAAATTAGAGGGTTGCCGTAACTTTATCAACAAGATTTGGAATGCTTCGAGATTTGTTTTAATGAATTGCGAGGGTAGAAAAATCAAGGCAGATATTTCAGAGTGTAAGCTTACCGCTCCCGATAAGTGGATAATTTCAAAGCTTAACGGCGTAATCAAAGACGTTACGCTCAATATGGAAAAATATGAAATCGGTCTTGCGTGCGCATCGCTTCAGGATTTCGTCTGGTCAGATTTCTGCGATTGGTATATCGAGCTTTGCAAGCCTACCTTATACGGCAGTGACAACGCTAAAAAGGACGATGCAATTAGCGTTCTTTGTTACGTTTTAACAAATATGCTTAAGCTTTTGCATCCATTTATTCCTTTTGTTACCGAAGAAATTTATTCAAATATTCCTAAGGCAAAGGGCAGTATAATGGTTTCGGATTTCCCCAAGTACAATGCAAAATTTGCGTACAGAAAGGAAAGGATTGCAACCGAAAGGATTATGGACGTTATCAAGTCACTTCGTGCAATTAAGCTTGAAACGGGCGCTGCTCCGTCAACTAAAATCGACGTTTACTTTGTAACGGCAAATAAAAAGCTTATTTCTGACAGCGCAATTTACTTCAATAAGCTCGTTAACGTAAACGAGGTTAAATTCGTTGATGCAAAGGAGCAAATTGGTGAAAAGGTCGTTTCAAAGATTTTAGACGGAATTGAAATTTACGTTCCTCTCGGCGCACTCGTTGATACAGAAAAGGAGCTTGCACGCTTAAAGGGCGAGCTTGAAAAGGCTGAAAGCGAAATTAAAAGAGCAGAGGGCAAGCTTTCTAACCAAGGCTTCGTTGCAAAAGCTCCAAAG
The DNA here is from genome assembly GCA_017504655.1 of Clostridia bacterium. Lineage (GTDB taxonomy): Bacteria > Bacillota > Clostridia > Christensenellales > Borkfalkiaceae > UBA10281. The sequence continues at coordinate 43,411 of JAFVQT010000026.1, forward strand.
GCTTTAATCGACGGAGAAAGGGCTAAGGTTCAAAGGTTTACCGAAATAAGAGATAAAATTTTGGCAAGCATAAAGGAATTTGAAGGTTAATTTGCGGGGAGAAAAAAATTTCTCCCCTTTTCCCGTTTTTAGCTGTAGTTGGCAAAAGAAGCACTTACGATAAAAAATACAGTAAAAATGGCGGAGTTTTCCGCAAGGAGTAGAAGGTGAAAAACAGAAACAATTTAAAAGTCCGTTTTTTAGGTGGGGTTGGTGAAATAGGTAAAAATATGACCGCGCTTGAATACGGCAAGGATATTATAGTAATAGACGCAGGCATTACCTTTCCTACGGCAGATATGCCCGGAATAGATTTGGTCGCGCCCGACGTTTCGTTCTTAGTGCAAAATAAAGATAAGATAAGAGGTATAGTTTTAACCCACGGTCACGAGGATCATATTGGTGGGCTTCCTTATCTTCTCAAGGAAATAAACGTGCCCGTTTACGGCACTAAGCTTACGCTTATGCTTTGCGAGCATAAGCTTAAGGAGCAAAAAATTTACGATTGTAATTTAAATTGTGTAAAGCCGTCGAGCACAGTCAAGCTCGGCGCGTTCAGCGTTGAGTTTATACACGTAAACCACTCTATACCCGGTAGCTGTGCGTTGGCTATAACCACGCCCGTAGGTATGGTAGTTCATTCGGGTGACTTTAAGGTCGATTTAACGCCTATCAGCGGTCAGATGACAGATATGACAAGGCTTTCCGAGATTGGCAAAAGGGGTGTAAACCTTCTTCTTTGCGAGTCTACCAACGTTGAGCAAGAGGGCTACACCATGAGCGAGCACGTAGTTGGCGAAACTCTCGACAGGCTATTTGTCGACCACGTTAAGCGCAGAATAATAATTGCTACCTTTGCAACTAACGTGCATAGAATTCAGCAGATTATAGATTTAGCCGTAAAGCATAAGAGAAAGGTTGCTTTTTCGGGCAGAAGCATGCTGAACGTGGTTGAGGCTGCAAGCAAGGTCGGTGAAATTACAATTCCCGAAAACGTTGTAATTGATATTGAAAGAATTAAAAACGTAGCCGATAAAGACCTCGTTATAATCTCCACGGGTAGCCAAGGCGAGCCGATGAGCGCGCTTACGCGTATGGCATCGGGCGATTATAATCAGGTTCAGGTAGGAAGTAACGATACCATAATTATTTCTGCCTCACCGATTCCCGGAAACGAAAAGAGCGTGTATCAGGTTATAAATAACCTGTACAGAAAGGGTGCAGAGGTGGTTTATAAATCAATTACCAAGATCCACGTTTCGGGACACGCTTGCCAAGAGGAGCTTAAAATTTTACACACCCTTTTAAAGCCTAAGTTTTTTATCCCCGTACACGGCGAATACCGTCACCTTAAAAAGCATTGTAAGCTTGCAAAGGAGCTTGGTATGAAGGATAGCAATATGATAATTGCCGAGATTGGCGATACCGTAGAGCTTACCGAAAAGACTATGAAGAGGGGCTTGCAGTTCCAGGCAGGCACGAGATATATCGACGGTCTTTCTATCGACGACACAGAGTCTGTGGTAAGGGACAGAAAGCATTTGGCAGAGGACGGCTTGATAGTTGCCGTTTGCTGTGTAAGCGAGGACACCGGTGAGATATTGCAAGAGCCCGATATCATAAACAGAGGCTCTATTTTAACCGATGCGCAGGTGCAAGAGGTTAAAAATATCGTTATAAGAATAATCAGTGACTTCGACGTTAAATCAGCAGACCTCGGCGATATAAGAAGCACTATAAGAAAACAGCTCCGAAATTACATTTTGAAAAAGACGAAGAAGAGTCCTATGATAATTCCCGTCATAACGGAAGTATAAAATGAATAAATACGTAACCGATTTGATATTAAAAAATGCCGAAACGACGGTTGACCCCGAGCTTAAAAGATTCAGGGACGATTACAGAGAAAGGGGGGTGCCAACCTTACTTACCGAGAGCTTAAACGTTTTAATTCAGATGGCAACGTTGAAAAAGCCACTTAAAATACTTGAATTCGGAACCTCGGTGGGTTGCTCGGGTATTGCCCTTTTAAAAGCGAGTGAAAACGCTACATTATATACTATTGAAAGATACGAGAAGTCTTTTTACGAGGCAAAAGAAAACTTTGAAGGATTTGGTTTAACCGATAGAGTAAAGCAGTTTATGGGCGACGCGTTAGACGTTGTAGACGAGGTTGGCGACGGCTTTGACTTTGTGTTTTTAGACTGTAATAAGTCTAAATATAAAGACCTGTATCCCAAAATTAAAGGGCTTTTAAATAAGGGCGGAATACTTTTTGCCGATAACGTGCTGTTTAGAGGGTATATAACGGGCGAGGTAAAAGCCCCACACCGCCATAACACCATAAAAAACAATATGAGAGAGTTTTTAAGGCTGATTTCTGAGGATGCCGATTTTATAACTACTGTCTTTGACGTTGGTGACGGCATCAGTATTTCAATCTTAAAGTGACAGTAAATCATAGGAAAAGGACATGATAAAGAATAATCTTGAATTGCTTGCACCTGCAGGCAATTTTGAAAAATTAAAGACTGCAATTTATTACGGAGCAGACGCCGTTTATCTTGGCGGAAAGGCTTTTTCTCTTCGTGCGCAAGCAGATAATTTTACAAACGAAGAAATTATAAAAGCAGTTGAATACGCCCATGCAAAAAACGTTAAAATCTACGTTACCGTCAATATTTTTGCAAGAAATTACGATTTGGAAAAAGCAGGCGAATACTTTAAATTTTTACAAGGCGCAGGCGTTGACGCCGTGCTTATTACCGACCCGGGTCTTATCAGGCTTTGCAAGGAGGTTGCGCCTAAGCTTTCGATACATCTCTCTACCCAAGCAAACACTTTAAATAAGTATGCAGTTAAATACTGGGGTGAAATGGGCATAGAAAGAGTTGTGGTTGCGCGTGAGCTTTCTTTAAAAGAGATAAGCGAAATTCATGAATTTTGCCCCGAGGTGCAAATAGAGGCGTTTATTCACGGAGCAATGTGCATTTCTTACAGTGGAAGATGCCTTCTTTCTAACTATTTTAACGGTCGCGACGGCAACAGAGGGGAGTGTGTGCAGGCTTGCCGTTGGCAGTATGAAATCAGGGAGAAGTCTAAAGAGGGCGACTACTATCCTATTGAAGAGGACGAGCGTGGTACGTACGTATTAAACAGTAAAGACCTCAATATGATGGAGCATATAGGCGAAATGATAGACGCGGGCATTGTATCCTTTAAAATCGAGGGTAGAATGAAGAGCGAATATTATTTGGCAACAGTTATAAACGCATATAGAAGAGCTATTGACGAATTTTTAAAAATCGGCGATAATTACAGCGAAAATAAAATGTTTTACGACGAGCTTTTAAAGACAAATCACCGTGTTTTTACAACGGCGTATATGTTTGGGGATAATAAAGAAACGGTAAACTATGCCGACTCACAATCGTCGGGTAGCAGGCAGTTTATTGCAAACGTTACAGGCGACGGCAACGGAGAATATTTTACCGTAACCATGCGTAACCGTTTTAAAAAGGGGGACGTTTTAGAGGTGCTTTCGCCGGGCGAAAGCTTTAATAAAACCTTTGTTGTAGACAAGGTTACCGATGAAGAGGGTAATCTTATAGAAGATGCTAAGCTCGTTCAGCAAACGCTTAGAATATACTCTAAATTAATGCTAAAAAAGGGTGATATACTTCGCCGATAGGAGATATTATGAAAAATATTATGGTAATTACCGGCGCTTCAAGCGGTATGGGTAAGGATTTTGTAAAGCAGGTTGAAAAGGTTCAAAAGGTTGACGAAATTTGGGTTTTGGCAAGAAGAGAAGACAGACTCATCGAGCTTTCTAAAGAGGTCGAAACTAAGATTGTTCCCATAGCTATCGATTTATCCGATATGGAGCAGATTAAGATTTATAGCGAAAAGCTTGAAAAAGAGTGTCCAAACGTAGTTCTGCTTGCTAATTGCTCGGGCTTTGGTAAGTTTGAGCATTACGAGAATATTCCACTTGAAACAAATCTTAATATGATAGACCTTAACGTCAAAGCCGTTGTCGCTATGACCAATTACACTTTGCCGTATATGACTAAGGGAGCAAGAATTGTCAACTTTGCATCTTGCTCTGCTTTTCAGCCTATTCCTTATATTAATATTTACGCATCTACGAAGGCGTTTTTACTCAGCTATTCAAGGGCACTCAACGTAGAGCTTAAGTATAGAGGAATTTCCGTTACTGCCGTTTGCCCGTTTTGGACAAAAACTGAGTTTTTCAACCGTGCGGTAAACCACGACAAAAAAGACGTAATTATTAATTACGCCGTAATTTACCAGTCTGAAAAGGTCGTTGCCAAGGCAATCAAGGATGCTTTTAAAAGAAAGGATATGTCCGTTTACGGTGGCAAAAACAATTTCCAAAGAATGCTCGTAAAATTATTTCCACATAAATTCGTTATGAAGGTTTGGATGAATCAGCAAAAATTCGACGGCACGCCAAATATAAGATAAATTTTTACAATAAACTTTTTTAAGGAGGAAAAACATGAAATCAAGGCTTTTAAAAATATTGATTTTAGTTTTTTGCGTAAGCTTTGCGCTTTTTGCCGTTTCTTGTAATGAAAATAAAGATAATTCAAATAGTGAGAGCGAAAGTATTACTATCCAAAGCGAAAGCATTGAAGAATCGGAAGAAGTATCTCAAAGCGAAAGTGAACTTGAAAGTGAAACAGAAAGCGATTTTGAGATACAAAATGAAACGGGTATTTTGTTTAAAACTTTAACCGTTGACGGAACTAACGTTTACGGCAAGTTTGATAATGCGACTATTGAGTTTTCGTTTGCAAACGAAATAGCAGTTGTGGGTAACGCTGATTTTATAGTTTCATTAGACAGCTACGGAACACAAACAGTTATAACAAAAACAGTTCCTTTAAACGTTGGAGATAACACTTTTTACGTTTTTGAAACGATTGAAGGAAAACTTGTAAAAACCTACGTTGTAACAATTCGCAGAAGACCTATCTACACAGTTTCGTTTAACGTAAGTGGTGGTAGCAGTGTTTCTTCTCAACAAATAGAGGAAGATAGTTTAGCAACCGAGCCGACCACAACGAGAACAGGCTACACTTTTACTGGTTGGGATTATGATTTTTCAACCCCAATAGTAAATAACCTTACTATATCTGCAAATTGGAAGGCTCATACAAATACCGAGTATAAAGTAGAGTATTATTTGCAAAACGTTGAAGATGATAATTATACTTTAGACCATACCGACACTTTATGTGGCACAACCGATACGTTAGCAACTGCCGAAATTAAAGATTTTGCTCACTTTACTTATAATGCAAGCCAAAGCACAATAAGTGGAAATATAGACGGAAACGGCAGTAGAGTTTTAGTTGTTAAATACACTCGTAATAAATACACAATTTCCACGGCGAGAAATAACGAAAAAGCAGGTTCTGTAACTGGAGCAGGTACGTATAAGTTTGATAAAGAAATTACTCTTACGGCAACAACAAATGCAGGTTATACCTTCCTTGGTTGGTACGATGGTGAAGACCTTGTATGCGAAAGTGAAGAGTTTACGTTTAACGTAGAAAAAGGCGTTACCTATACGGCAACTTGGTTTACGCATACCGATACCGAGTATAAAGTAGAGTATTATTTACAGAACCTTGATGATGATAATTACACGTTAGACCATACCGACGAGTTAGAAGGCACAACCGATACGACAGCAACTGCTGAAATTAAGACTTTTGAGCATTTTACGTATAGTGCAAGCAAGAGTACGGCAAGTGGTAACATAAACGGCGATGGCAGTAGAGTTTTAGTTGTTAAATACACTCGTGATAAATACACAATTTCCCCGGATAGAAATAATACAAAAGCAGGTACAGTTGTAGGTGCAGGTACGTATAAGTTTGATAAAGAAATTACTCTTACGGCAACTACAAATGCAGGTTATACGTGGCTTGGTTGGTACGAGGGTGAAGACCTTGTATGCGAAAGTGAAGAGTTTACGTTTAACGCAGAGAAAGGCGTTACCTATACGGCAACTTGGTTTACACATACCGATACAGAGTATAAAGTAGAGTATTATTTGCAAAACTTTGAAGATGATAATTATGCTTTAGACCATACTGACACTTTATGTGGCACGACAGACACATTAGCAACTGCCGAAATTAAAGATTTTGCCCACTTTACTTATAATGCAAGTGCAAGTACGATAAGTGGCAATATAGATGGTGACGGCAGTAGAGTTTTAGTTGTTAAATACACTCGTGATAAATACGGAATCGTTGCAAATAACAACAATGCAAAAGCAGGTATAAGTACACAAATAAACGGTACGTATAAGTTTGATAAAGAAATTACTCTTACGGCAACTACAAATGCAGGTTATACTTTCCTTGGTTGGTACGAAGGGGAAACCCTTGTATGCGACAGCGTAGAATTTACGTTTAACGTAGAAAAGAACGTCACTTATACTGCGACTTGGTATGAAAACGAAGAAATGGCGAATTTTAACTTTACGTCAACTACTACAAGTTGCACAATAACGGGCGTAAAGGACAAAACTGTAACAGAAATTTCCGTACCCGATTGCGTTACAAACATAAATAGCGGGGCGTTTAGCGGTTGTTCAAATCTGCAAAACATAACCCTTCCGTTTGTTGGCGGTAGCAAAACTGCAACTACGGCATCAGCGTCAACCTTGTTTGGTTATATCTTTGGTACAAGTAGTTACACGGGCAGCTATTCTGCTAAACAATATTACGAAGGTGGTTCTTATACAACGTATTATATCCCATCAAGCTTAACTTCGGTTACAATAACAGGTGGCAATATTTTCTACTGTGCGTTCTATAACTTAGACAGTTTAACAAGCGTAGAAATAGGCGATAGCGTAACGAGTATTGGAGCTTATGCGTTCAGAGATTGCGACAGTTTAACAAGCGTAGAAATAGGCGATAGCGTAACTACAATAGGAGACTATGCGTTCGAATATTGCTACAGTTTAACAAGCGTAGTAATAGGCGACAGCGTAACGAGTATTGGTAGTTATGCTTTCTATGATTGCGGCAAATTAGTAGAGGTAATAAATAATTCTAGCCATATAACTGTTACAAAGGGTAGTTCTTCTAACGGCTACGTAGGTTGTTATGCATTATCGGTATTTAACAAGGGTGATACTTACGTTAATAAGTTTACAAATGATAACGGATATATAATATATACCGATGGTGAAGAAAAAATATTAGTTGACTATAACGGCACACAAACAGACCTTGTTATTCCAGATTATATAACACAAATCAATGGATATGCGTTCCGTGACTCAGATAGTTTAACAAGCGTAGAAATACCAGATAGCGTAACTACAATAGGATTTAGAGCGTTCTATGATTGCGATAGTTTAACAAGCGTAGAAATCCCTGATAGCGTAACTACAATAGGATATTCTGCGTTCTCTGATTGCTACAGTTTAACAAGCGTAGTAATAGGCGATAGCGTAACTACAATAGGAGATTATGCGTTCTATTATTGCTCCAGTTTAACAAGCGTAGTAATAGGGGATAGCGTAACTACAATAGGAGAATTTGCGTTCTCTGATTGCTACAGTTTAACAAGCGTAACGTTTAAAGACACTTCTACTTGGTATTATACGTCAAACTATTCTTATACAGGTGGCACTAGTATAAACGTAACAAGCCCAACGCAAAACGCAACTGATTTAAAAATAGTTTATTATACCTATTATTGGTATAAAGTGTAAAAGATAAAAAGACAAGAGCAGTATTGAAAAACAAAAAGAAAGCGCGGAGCGAGAAAAATTTCTCGCTCCGCATTTTATATGCTCATAAAGAGGCAAAATTCGACATAAATTAACAAGAGGTTAATTTTATGTTTTGGGATTTTTTAAGCTTTATAGTTAGCAAAATAGTCTTTTTTTGTTCAAGTATTGGGGGAGATTGCTTTCCTAAACCTCTTTCCTCTGAGGACGAGGCAAAATATCTTACTGCTTTTAGAGAAAAGGGCGACCAAAAAGCCAAAGAAATGCTTATTAAACACAATCTTCGCCTGGTTGCACATATTGCAAAGAAATATCAGGGTGCAGAGGATAGCGACGATTTGATTTCGGTCGGCTCAATAGGGCTTATAAAGGCGATAAATACGTACGTTCCCGGCAAGGGTACTCAGCTTGCAACGTATACGGCAAGATGTATAGAAAACGAGATTTTAATGCTACTTCGCGCAAATAAAAAGCATAAAAACAACGTTTCGCTATACGATACTATCGGGCAGGATAAGGACGGAAACGAGTTAAACGTTATAGACCTACTTTCCGAGCAAGAGGACAGCGTGCTTATAAAGGTTGAAAACAGACTTTTAAAGCAAAAGTTTTTAGCCGTTATGAAGGAGTGCTTAACCCCGCGTGAGTTTAAAATTATATGCCTACGCTACGGCTTGAAGGGCGGTAGACCGCTTGCGCAAAGAGAGGTTGCGGTTTTGTTAAAAATCTCTCGCTCTTACATATCGAGAATTGAGAAAAAGGCTATCGAAAAGCTTAAAGCCGAGGTAAAAAGAAGAGAGTTTTTCGTTGATTAGTTAAAAATCTATTTTATTTTATAAAATAACTTGCAAAAAGCAACCGATTATTATAAAATAAAGGTAATAATAAACGGAGGAGCGAGATATTCGCAAAATACTATGAAATATTATTTATCAATAGACATTGGCGCGTCAAGCGGTAGACATATTCTTTCACATATCGAAGACGGCAAGCTTATTTTAGAAGAGGTTTTCCGTTTTGAAACGGTATGGAGGAGCGTGACGGACATCTCATTTGGGACTATAAAAAGCTCTTTGCAAACATCGTTGAGGGTATGAAGGAGTGTAAAAAGCTCGGCAAGGTGCCCGAAACTGTCGGCATTGACACCTGGGGCGTTGACTACGCGCTTATTGATAAAGACGATAACGTTATAGGCGAGGTTTTTGCTTACAGAGATTCAAGAACGGAAGAGCCTATCAAAAAGGTTCATTCAATCGTTCCCTTTGAAAAGCTTTACGAAAGAACGGGCTCTCAATTCCAAATCTACAACACAGTATATCAGCTTTACACCGATAAGCTTTCGGGTAAGCTTGACAAGGCTGAAAGATTTTTAATGATGCCTGACTTTTTTAATTTCCTCTTGACGGGCGTTAAGAAAAACGAGTTTACAAACGCATCTACAAGCGGTATTTTATCGGCAAAAACAAGAGAATGGGATATGGAAACGGTTAAAGACCTCGGTCTTCCCGAAAAGCTTTTCGGCGAGCTTGCAGATCCTGCAACCTTAGTTGGCACCTTAAAGGCAGAGCTTATTGAAGAAATCGGATACGACGTAAAGGTTGTTTTACCTGCAACTCACGATACTGCAAGCGCAGTTATGGCTGTGCCCGAGCTTGGCTGTCCGCTTTATATTTCAAGCGGTACTTGGTCGCTTCTCGGTATCGAAAGCCCCAATGCAATTTCAAGCGCAGACGCTTTAGAGGCTAACTTTACAAACGAGGGCGGTTATAAGCGTTCTACGAGATTTCTTAAAAACATTATGGGGCTTTGGATGATTCAAAGTGTAAGAAGAGAGCATGATAAAAAGTATTCCTTTGCAGATTACGTTGTACTTGCTAAAGATGTTAAGGATTTTGACAGCATAGTTGACGTAAACGACCAATGCTTCTTAGCACCTGAGAGTATGATTGGCGCAATTCAGGATTATTGCCGTAAAACCGGTCAAAAGGTGCCCGAAACCCCGGGTGAGCTTGCACTCTGCGTATACGACAGCTTAGCCGTATGCTATGCAAAGGCAGTTGACGTTATCGAAAAGGTAACCGGCTTTAAGTTTGATACGATAAACGTAGTAGGCGGAGGCTGTCAAAATGCATATCTTAACGAGCTTACTGCAAAGCGCACGGGCAGAAAGGTCGTTGCGGGCCCTGTAGAGGCTACTGCAATCGGCAATGCAATTTCTCAGCTTTTATACGACGGTGCAGTAAAGAGCTTAGACGAGGCTAAAATGCTCGTTAAAAACTCTTTCGACGTTAAAACCTTTTAAATAAATAATTGACAAGTGTAATGCGCCGAGCGAATTTCGCTCGGCGCATTTTTATCATCAGTTATATTTTGTTGAAAAGCTTAAAGTATTAGACGTTACTAAAAATTTTCAATCCTGATTTTTTTAATATTTTAGTAATTATTTTAGAGGTCAGGTTAGGGCAGAGCTTATAAAAGAAGCTCATAAGCCTTGCATCGTAGCCAATAACTTTAAGCTTTTTCTTTTTTATGATTGCTTTAACAGTTTTTTTAGCTACCTTTTGCGGTGACGTGCTAAGCCTTTTAATAAGCTTAAAATCCTTTTCAGAGCCCGATTGATTTCTGAAAATGTCGGTGTTTGTAAAGCCGGGACAAATGCAACCGACGTAAACGCTTTTGCCCATTTCTGCCGAAAGACACATAGAAAAGCTCTTTAGCGCAGACTTGGATGCAGAGTACCCCGAAATACCTGCAAAGGTTACGAGCGACGCGCTTGAAGAAACATTTACAAAAGACGCGTTTTTTGACTTTTTTATAAGAGGTAAAAGGTGGCTTGCGGAGTACACACAGGATAAAAAATTCACCTCTAACACGCGCTTTAACTCTTTTGAAGAGGAATTTTCAAAGCTTGAAAATTTTGGCAATATGCCTGCACAGTTTATAAGCATATCGGGCAAAAAGCCAATTTCTTTAAGCTTTTCCGCTAAGGCAATCCAACTGTCCTCATCGGAAACGTCAAAAAGCGAATAATTGTATATATTATCGGGGTTTTTTAAGGTTTTTATGAAAGATATAATTTTGTTTTCATCCCTTGCAATGCCGTAAATTTGGCAATTGTATTTTTCAACGAGAATTTTGGTTATCTCTTTTCCTATGCCCGAGGAGAATCCGCTTATTACAATTTTTTTATTATTTAAATCAAGCTTAGTCATACAAACATTTTAGCATTTTTTTGTAAAGATTACAATAGAATTTTAATATATTTGTATAGAGGTTAAAAAAATGAAAATACTAGACGAAAGAAAGCTTAGCATAATAACTGCAGTAATACTTTGCTTTTTGATTTTTGGCGTCGCACTCGTATGCTTTTTACCGGCAAGGGTTGTGTACATTTCGGGCGGTACTGCCTATGAGCCTATATACCACGGTGACAAAAATCAAGACAAGGTCGCTCTCACCTTTAACGTATACGAGGGTAGCGACGTGGTTGAAAGTATACTTCTGGAGCTGAACAAAAGAGGAGCAAAGGCAACCTTTTTTATCGGCGGTTGCTGGGCAGACGATAATTTACACGTCGTAAAAAAGATTATCGACGACGGTCACGAAATTGGCAGTCATGGATATTATCATAAGGACCACTCAAAATTGTCTGAGGAGCAAAACAGAGCCGAAATGCAGCTTCTTCACGATTTGATAAAAACAGAGCTTGGGTATGAGATAAAGCTTTTTTCACCTCCGTCAGGCTCGTTTTCCGTTTCAACGTTAAAGGTTGCCGAAAATTTAGGGTATAAAACCGTTTTGTGGAGTAAAGATACCGTCGATTGGCGTGACAAAAATCAAAAAATAGTGTATAATAGGGCAACAAAAGGCATTTCGGGCGGAGATATTGTGCTTATGCACCCCAAGGAGCATACCCTGATGGCTCTTCCTGACATTTTGGAATTTTACAAGCAAAAGGGGCTGGCGATAGTTACCGTCAGCGAGTGTATAGGTTGACATGTTTTTTAAAGAATACGGCAATAGGTTAAAGCTCGTTGTAAATGAAATGAGCGGAGTTATGAGTGTAAGTGTGGGCATAATCGTCGGCGCGGGAAGTGTTTTGGAAACTGAGAAAAACAACGGAATATCTCATTTTATCGAGCATATGACGTTTAAGGGTACGCCTTCATTGACCGCATTTCAGCTTTCAGAGGCGTTTGACGAGATAGGCTCGCAGGTAAACGCCTTTACCTCAAAGGAAATGACGTGCTACTACGTAAAAAGCACGACTCACGCCTTAGAGAGGTCTTTTGAGCTCTTATCAGATATGTTTCTGAACTCATCTTACGCGCAAGAGGAGATTGAAAAGGAAAAGGGCGTGGTTATAGAAGAAATCAATATGTACGCCGACACCCCCGAAGAGGTTTGTTTAGACGGTCTTTCCTCAGCATTCTTCGGTGACGAGGGGCTTGGAAGAACTGTTTTAGGCCCTTCAGAAAACATCAGGTCGTTTGATAAAAGCTTTATAGACGGGTACAGAAATGACTTTTACAATGCGGATAACGTTGTTGTTTGCTTTGCCGGTAACGTTGACCGTGCTAACGCAGAAATTCTTGTAGACAAGTATTTTGCGCCCTTTGTGAAAACAGAGAAATCCAAGCCGTATTATTTGACAAAGGCGACCAATTTAGGTAAAACAGTCAAAATTAACAAGGATATTGAACAAAATCATCTTGCTATCGCCTTTGACGGAATCAAATATAACGGTGAGTATTTTGACGAAATGTCACTTTTAAACACTGTTTTAGGCTCGGGGATGAGCAGTAGGCTTTTCCAAAGGGTAAGAGAGGATATGGGACTTTGCTATACGATTTATTCATATCCGTCCTCTTATCGGGACGTTGGCTCGTTGGCTGTCTACGCAGGGCTTAACCCCGACCAAACCAAGCAGGCGTACGGTGCTATATTCGACGTTTTGAAAGAGGTTAAAAGAGATGGAATAACCGCAAAGGAGTTTGAAAAGGGCAAGGCACAGGTTTTAAGCTCGTTTGCGTTTAGTCAGGAAAGCACGGCGTCACAGATGATGCTATACGGTAAATATTTGTTATTTGAAGGAAAAACCTTTGATTTAACTGATAAAATCAACTATATCGAAAATATTAAAAAGAGCAAGGTTGACGAGCTTATCGACAGCTTGGATTTCGACAAATTCAGCCTATCTCTCGTAGGAAAAGAGGTAGATAAAATAAATTTCTAACGCAAAGATAAATTTAAATGGCTCTGTGCATTTAGCTTTGGTTAAAAAGCAAAGGTATAGGTGTTTGACTGAGAAAATAGAAAACACACGGCGTTTATGCAAAACGCCGTGTGTTTTTGGTTGTATGTAAGAGTACTGTGAACTACTTTATCTCCTGTTCAAGATTTTTAAATTCTTCTGTAGAGAAAAACTCTACGATAGAAATACCAAGCCCGTCGCAAAGTATTTTTAAGGTTACGATACCGGGATTAATGCTTTTGCCGTAGATTATATTTTTAATTGTCGACGGCGCAATTCCCGATAAGGTTGAAAGCTTGTGAAGGGTCATTTGTCTTTCTTCAAGCAAGTCCATAAGTCTATTTCTAACTGCAGTGTAAGTATCCGTATAATTATTCATTGGTAGATAAGCCCTTAAATTTAGTGAATTCATTATATCATAAAAATTTAATAAGAGTAGTCTTTTTATGGTACGAATTAGACTATAAATAGACTATTTTTTTAAATTTGACACCAAAATGTAAGGGCTTAACGTTTTTAAAGCAAAAAGTGACTGAAATATTAAGAATTTCTTTACAAATTTTGAATAATGCTTTATAATTACAATATTAAAATGAGGAGCAAAATTATGGACGTAAAATCAGCTTTACAAAAATTCAAGGATTTACAAGAAAAATTAAGCGCATTCAATCATGCCGAGGCGCTTATATTTTACGACGGAGTAACGACTGCACCAAAGGGAACGACGGCAAACCGCGGACAAACTTTATCAATACTAAGCAGAGAGAGCTATATTTTGTCAACAGGCAAGGATACTGTTGAGCTTTTGGAGTTTTTAGACGCTAACAGCGGGGAGCTTAGCCATAAAGAAAAAAGAGCGGTGGAGATAGCTCTTAAGGGTATTCGCGATATGCAAAAGATACCTATGGAGGAATACGTTGCATATCAACAGCTTTTAGTTGAGGCAGACGACGTCTGGCATACTGCAAAGGAAAATAGCGATTTTGCTCTTTTTTGCCCTTATTTGAAGAAGATATTTGATACCGAAAAGAAATTTGCAGGTTATTGCGCCCCCGACAAGCATCCTTATAATTATTGCTTGGACAAGTACGAAAGCGGACTTACAATGCAAAAATGCGACGAGTTTTTTACAGCCTTAAAGGCGGAGCTTGTTCCACTTATAAAGCAGATTTCTCAAAGACCTCAGCTTAGCAATAAATGCTTGAAAGGCGATTTTTCCGAGGATATGCAACGCAGGTTTTCAATTGAGCTTATGAAGGCAATGGGCATTGATTTGGATCACTGTGCGCTTTCAACCACCGAGCATCCGTTTACAACAAGCCTTGGCTCTCACCACGACGTAAGAATTACGACTAATTTTAACCGAGAGGATTTTTCTTCTTCTATGTTTAGCGTAATTCACGAGGGCGGTCACGCTCTTTACGATATGGGCTCAAGCGACGATTTGGCGTATACCTTCTTAGACGGTGGCGTTTCTATGGGTATTCACGAGAGTCAAAGCCGTTTTTATGAGAATTTGCTCGGAAGAAGCAAGAATTTTATAGATTTTATATTCCCGAAAATTTGCGAGAGCTTTCCAGAGCAAATGAAAGGGTATACTGCAGAAGATGTGTATAAGGCAGTAAATCTCGTTACGCCGTCGCTGATAAGAACAGAGGCTGACGAGGTTACCTATTGCATGCACGTAATGGTACGTTACGAGCTTGAAAAACGCGTTATGTCCGGTGAACTTGAAGTTGAAGATTTGCCAAGTGAGTGGAATAGGCTTTATAAAGAATATTTAGGTGTTGACGTGCCAGACGATAAGCACGGTGTATTGCAAGATAGCCATTGGTCGGGCGGTGGAATAGGCTATTTCCCATCTTATGCTTTAGGTAGTGCATACGGCGCTCAATTCCTTTTGAAAATGAAAGAGAGTGTTGACGTTGAACAATGCCTTAAAACAGGTGATTTTGCTCCAATTAACGAGTGGAATAAAGAAAATATCTGGAAGCATGGATGCCTTTATAAGCCAAACGAGCTTTTAGACCGTGTTTTAGGCGAGCCGTTTACGCCAAAGGCATATACAGATTATCTTAAAAACAAGTATAAAAAAATTTATAATCTTTAATTAAAA
>JAFVQT010000027.1 GCA_017504655.1 Clostridia bacterium
ATTCTCGCAAAATTAAATATACGCTTCCGTATATTCTTGCCGAGGGAGCGTGACGCTCCACCCACGTATTACCCTTTAAAGTATATTCGTAAATTTCCATCTACTAATATCTTAATAACTTTCGGCAAATTCTCCTTGCTCTACCACTCGGTTGTGTCTTTTCTCGTCAGAAACTTTTTAACTTTAATATAAAGAAAACGGGGTAAAATATTACCCCGTTTTTGTAAAACCCTTTGTATAAGTCGATTATCTCTGTACTCTGCCCGATGCGTCGCCACCTGCTAAGTTTAAAACCTCGCTTACGGAAACCATGTTGTAGTCGCCCTCAACAGTGTGCTTTAAGCAACTTGCCGCAACTGCAAATTCAATAGCTTGCTGTGGTTCGAATCCGCTTACGAGCGAATAGATAAGTCCGCCGCCAAACGAATCGCCACCACCTACTCTGTCTACGATGTGCATGCTGTACTTTTTAGAGAAATGTGCCTTTCCGCCCGTGTAAAGCATACCCGACCAGTCGTTGTCGTTTGCGCTTTTACTCTCTCTTAAAGTGATTGCAACGCCCTTGAAACTGAATCTGTCGGTCAACTGCCTTGCAACTGAAACGTAGCCCTCGTGATTGAGCTTTCCTCCGTAAATATCGGTGTTTTCAGCCTCGATACCGAATACGTCTTTAGCATCTTCTTCATTTGCGATACAGTAGTCGATATAATGGCAAAGCTTTCCCATTACCTCGCCTGCCTTTTGCTTTGACCATAATTTTTTACGGAAGTTAAGGTCGCAAGAAACGGTTATACCCTTTTGCTTAGCAATCTTTAAAGCCTCTAAGCAAATATCCGCAACGTCATCGGAAAGTGCAGGTGTAATACCCGTGAAATGGAACCACTCTACACCCTCGAATATTGCGTTCCAGTCAAAATCCTCGGGCTTTGCAGTGGCAATGGACGAGTGCGCTCTGTCGTAAATAACCTTAGAGGGTCTTTGGCTTGCGCCCTTTTCACAGTAATAAATACCTACCCTTTCGCCACCCCTTACTATTAAAGAGGTGTCAACGCCGAACTTACGAAGAGAGTTTACTGCGCTTTGACCTATCTCATGAGTTGGAAGCTTACTTACAAAAGCGGCGTTTAAGCCATAGTTAGCAAGAGAAACCGCAACGTTAGCCTCTGCACCTCCAAAGGTTGCCTGAAGCTTATCGCTTTGAACAAATCTCAAATAGCCCTCCGGGGCAAGACGAAGCATAAGCTCGCCAAAGGTAACAATCTTTTTCATTATTTTTCAGCCTCCATTTTATCAAGCGCTTCCTTAACAAAGAAGGACCCGCCTATTGCATAAATTTTTTCAAAAGCAAGGAATTCATCTATATTCCCCCTGTCAACGCCACCCGTAGGAATAAATTTAACCTGTGGGAACGGAGCAGATAAAGCTTTTAGCGCCTTTAATCCACCGTAAACGTTTGCGGGGAAGAATTTAACGATATTAATGCCAAGCTCAAGCGCAGACATAATCTCGGTAGGGGTTACGCAACCGGGATAATAAGGAACGCCTGCTTCCTTACAAACAGCAGCAACCGCAGGAGAAAGCCCGGGCGAAACTATAAATTTTGCGCCTGCCTTTAACGCGTCCTTACATTGCTCTGCGTTTATAACCGTACCTGCGCCGATATTCATATCGGAATAATGCTCACAGGCATATGCGATAGCTTCCTTTGCGCAAGCCGTTCTGAATGTGATTTCTGCACAGTTGATACCGCTACGCCTTAATGCGGTTAAGATTTTGTCTGTTTCCTGTAATTCCTTAATTACCACTACCGGAATAAATTTATCCATTTTTACCTCTTATAAAATTTTCTATTTTGCCAAGCTGAATGCCCACATCGCAAAATAGTAGCTGACAGTTGGTCAAAGCCTGACAAAACGCCTTATTTCGCATTTCATTATACTACTAAAGTCTGTCATAAACAAGCGTTTTTAAAAATAAATATCTAATTTATTTTTTAGCTTAAGCCGTGTCAGCTTACGGCCTTTTCCGTTTTATATTTATGATTTTAAAGCCTACAGAAGTAAAAATTTGATTACGCAGCATACAAAATTAATCGCAGTCTTCTGCTTCAAACAAGTAAAAGCCCCCACATAAGTCGATTATCGGCTTATGTGGGGGCTTTATCGTCATTTACTCCGGCGTTGTTATTATTCTATCCAAACAATTTCTCCGCCCTTAACGGTAAGCTCTTGAGCCCTGCCGTTTACATCGTAAAACACAGTCCTTTGCTCTGTCTGCGTATTGTTTACAATTGCGTATTTTTTACTTTCGGGGTAATAGGTGCAGTCGACCTCAACATTAGTTGAAAACGCCTTTTTAAGCTCGTTTTCTTTTCCGCAAGCCCAAAACATTGCTCTCAGCAAAAGCCTTGCATTTTGCGAACTGTAAGGAAGCCCAGCTATATAAACGCCCCTTCCCCCTCCGAAAGAGTTTGCGCAAAGCTTAACCTCACCAACGTTTACGCTACGGGTAAATCTTGGCGAAATTTCTATATCTAAAACGTCTGCGCCCTTTAGCGCGTAAACGTTTTTCATACCCTCACCGTAGTCGATTGCAGAGGCTACGTCTTCGGTAATGAAATGCGCCTTTTTGTCAATGTTATATTTATCCTCGGAAAGAGTAAAGCCCTTTTCTCTGTCTACGCCCAAAATGTCTGAAAGCTGGAAGAATTTTCCTCCCTTATTAATTGCGGTAGGCTCGCCAACACCGATAAAGCCGTGCCCCTCGTCTACCCATTTTCTGATTATGGTTACAACCCTTTCGTCTGCCCAATATTCTGCGCCGGAAAACGCAGTGCCCTCGTCGCCTGCGTTTATGATTACGTCTATATCCTTATCAATTCCGTTTGCCAAAATATCGTCGAAGGAAATAAACTTAACATCTACGCCGAGTCCCGACAACGCTTCGTATACGCCCTGATAAGAATAAACCTGCTGATACCAAAGCTCGTGAGCTACCATATGACACATCCAGCTACGCTTTTTGCCCCAGCTGTTTAGGATTGCAACAGTAAGCCCTGCATACGGCTTTGCGCCGTTAGATGCATCACAAATGCGGCGGAATTCGTCACAAACCTCGCCTGCTCTTTTGATAAACTCGGGGAATTTAGCAGCGAGCGCAAGATATCCGCCAAAGCCCATACGGTCTAAAGGCTTTCTCATCATTGCTCTTCTTGCGGTTACCCAATTTCGGTTTAGCTCTGCTATTGCGTTTGCTTCGTTGCCCTCAAAAAACGTATCGGGGAAAAAGTAAGGCAAAAATCTACCCTCGTGATACTTAACGTGTGGAATTTCGGATAGCATTCTTACAGTTACACCACCGCCCACCGAGCCGACTACCGCATCGAGATTCATATCCTTAAAATAATCGCCGTATGGCTCTGTTCCTATCCAACTGTCACCGAGAAACATCATTGCTTCTTTGCCCTCTGCGTGAACTATATCTACAAGCTCGCGAACTGTTTTTGTAACGTATTTTTCGCTAAACTCCATATAATCTTTAAATCTTTTAGTCGGGTTTACGAAATTGCTTTGATAACTGCCGCAAGCTACTATATCCTCACTTTTAAGCTCGTAGCCGTATTCCCTTGCAAAATCGTCGAAGGCTCTTGGTCCGGCGGTCATGGGATAGCCAAACCAATCGACGTGTTTTTCTTTGTTTATCTCGTTAAAAACAAGGAAGAAATGGTATAAAAAGGTTGTGTATCTTACTACGTTTACGTTTTTATTGTCCTCACACCACTTGCGCATATTGTCCTTTATATGCTCAAACGTGGCTTTAAACCTGGTATCCATTACCTTGTGCTTTTCTATATTCCAGTTGTTGGTGATATAGTTGTACATTTGAGTAGAATCCCACAGATTTTTAGCAAAGAAATTTACCGTGTATTCGTGATAAGGCAAGGTGTTTTTAACCGTAACAAATCCGTCAGAGTACTCCCAGTCAAAAACCTCTTCACCCGTCGTCCTATCAAAAACCTGCCAATATTTCTTTGGGTTTTCTTCATTTATGCCAAGCTGGTCACGGCTATACCCCTTTAAAAGCTCTATTTTAAGCTCGTTGCCCCTTGCCAAATTATATTCCGTCATAAGAAGAACGCTTTGAAGCTCGTCTGTGTGAAGATCTGCCCACGCGTTGTCACCGCGCACCACGAAATAGGTATTATACACCTTGTCTGCAAGCTCGCTTGCGTTTTTTGGAAGGTGCGTGCCGTCGCAATCTCTGACTGCGTCTGCACCCCATAAATCAGCAATAACCTTAGTGCCATCCACGTAATTTTCATCGGTGGGTATAGTAACTCTTCCCTTTCTCATGTGTCACCTCTTAACGTCTAAGTTTATACAATCATCTTAGCATAAAAATAACCTATTGTCTATACATTTAACCATTCTTACAGTTTATTTCTATAAAAGGTAAGATTTTGACAGAAAAACAGCCCCGAATTCTTTCGGGGCTGTTCTATTATTAAGTTTTAATCGCCAACAGAATGCCTTTGGTCTTTTTCTTGCATGATAACCTCAGTAGCAATTTCCTCTTGTCCGTCACACCCTCCGATGATTTTGTCTATCTTTTCTGCATCTAAATCGGGTAAAAACGCCGAAACGGATTGCTTTATCTCCCCCTTATTACAGCCCTTTGCTGTCACCGCAGTAAATATCATCGACACACCGCACACACTCATAGAGCCTTCGGTTAGGGATAAAAGCTCTCCGCTTGTTATAACTGTGAATAAAAGATGTATTAAAATTGATACGGCAAGCCTTATTATCAGCTCAACCTTGGGCGAAAGATTGGGCTTTATCCTTTTAACTGCCATCATTATCACGCAGACTATCACAGCCTTTATCACCGTTTGCAGACCGAATTGCTGCGACAGAGTTATAAAGATGCTCTCCATTTTCTACCACCTTCCTTTTCGGGGAGAAAAACCCCGAAGGAAGCTTGGGCGCATTGATAAAAGCAAGTGTTTTTGACCTTTCCTTTAAATAAAACCTCTCGATAGTCCTTCCCTCCGCAATATATAATCAGGCGCACTCGGTAAGCGCTGAGCACTGCGCTTACGCACCTTTATAATACTACGGATTTTTTAAAAATCAAGTCGCTTCGGACAATATAATTTTAAGATTTTTTCTTTTGCATTTTTTTGTATAAATTTTAAAAAAACGGACGGTTAGGTGCGTCACTCATAGGGATTTAAATTGAATAATTTATAAAACTCGACTTGGAAAAGTAGAGTTTTCTTTTGCCCACGTAAAACAGATTGAATTAAAGTTAATTTTATGTTATAATAAAGTCATCGATAAACAAGAATTTGTAGGGTAGTACGTATTATGGAATTTAATAAAAAACTTCAAGAATTAAGAAAACAAAAGGGGCTTACGCAAGAGGAGCTTTCCGAAAAACTTTACGTGTCCCGAACCGCCATATCCAAATGGGAGTCAGGTAGAGGATATCCAAATATAGAGTCATTAAAAGCGATTGCAAAATTATTTTCCGTTACGGTTGACGAACTACTCTCTACGGACGAGATGCTGACAATAGCCGAGGAAGATAGCAAACGAAAAGAAAAGCATTTTTGTGATCTCGCCTTTGGACTGCTCGACCTTTGTATGTCATTGCTCCTTTTTCTGCCGTTATTTGCCACAAGCGATGGCGGCATGATTTATGAAGCATCACTTCTCGCACTTGGCGTTGTTTCTCTGTATTTGAAAGTCGCATATTTCGCCGTTGTAATTGCAATGTGCATTACGGGTATTCTGACACTTGCTCTGCAAAACTGCTCTGCGGTTCTATGGACGAAAGCCAAAGGTAAAATATCATTGGCACTTGGCGTTATTGCCGTGTTGCTGTTTATCGTAAGCAAACAGCCCTATGCCGCCGCGTTTGCCTTTTCGTTGCTCGTAATCAAGGGAATGATGCTCATAAAACGCAGATGACACGAAACGTATCACTCCCGTGACGGCTCGTTTCTTGTATATCTCCGTGCCTTCCATTAAAATGTATTCAGGCGAGAGCCAATACGCAAAAAGAAGGTTTATGGATTATGAAAAAGAAAAACGGAAGATTGTTTTTAGTAGGAACGGGTTTGCTCATCTCGTTTGTTTTGTGGACGGTGTTGATTCTCTTCGTTGACGTTCGGGCAATCGGCCCCGAAGGCTCATCGGTTGGCTTTGCGTCGTTAAACGGATTTGTACACAATATTACGGGTGTAAATATGTCTTTGTACGTGATTACAGATTGGCTTGGTCTTGTGCCAATCGGCGTTGCATTCGGTTTTGCCGTTCTTGGTCTTGTACAATGGATTAAAAGAAAAAGTCTATTAAAAGTTGACCGAAGCATTCTCGCACTCGGTGGATTTTACATCATCGTAATGGCGGTGTATGTTCTCTTTGAAATTGTTGTTATCAATTACAGACCGACTCTCATCAATGGATATCTTGAAGCCTCATATCCGTCGTCCACAACGATGCTTGTGATGTGTGTGATGCCTACGGCAATGGTACAGCTTTGCACCCGTATTAAAAATGACAAATTTAGACGATGTATAATGCTTGCGATTGCCGTGTTTATTGCCTTTATGGTTATAGGCAGGCTTGTGTCGGGTGTACATTGGATTACCGATATTATTGGCGGTGCATTGTTTAGCGCAGCGATTGTATTGATGTATTATTCCATCTGCAACGTAGTAACAAAAAACTACTATACAAATTCCAATTTATCGAATTGTTAATCTTTGTGGGAAGATTTTCAAAAGTGTAGCACACTATACTTTGTAAGCAAAGTCGTGTGTTTTTGCAGAGCAAAAAAGTAAAGAGTAGCAAAATTTGCTACTCTTTTATAATGTCTAAAAAATCCCTTATAGGGAACGCCTTACCCGTCCGCTTATATTACATCTCTATAAGTGTTGAAAGACATTTTAAGTTGACGCTTATTACTTTGGAAAAATAATAGGCAAAAAACCTAAGTCCGTTTTTAGCAGTTTCTTTATCTTTAATATCCAAATCGCCCTCGGATACCCTTTTGAGGTATTTGTACGTATCTATCGAGAAACCGTTTTCACCCTGTTTTTTACAACCTTCGCAAACGCAACAGCCGTCCTTTAAGGATAGGAAAACCTTTTCTTCTATAACCTCTCCACACCTACCACATGATGCTAAATTGATTGAATATCCGTGCTCTAAAGCAACGTCATAAAAGAATTTAACAAGTAAATTTACGGGGTTAATCGGCTTATAGGCTAATTTTTTAAGAAATTCTACAAGCAAAACGAAGTGTCCTGCGCTCTCTAATCTATCGGGAAGAATAGCGTCTGTAAGCTCTAAAGCCGTCATGCCCGCATAGTATTTAACAATGTCGCATCTTATAGGATAAAATGCGTCGAACGAGTTTATTTCGGTAACGGTAAACCTACCCGATTTTTCGGCAAGCATACTTTCGGCAAAGCAAAAAGGCTCGGAAATCTGCTTCATTTTAGCATTTGCCTTCCGAACTCCCTTTGCACCGACGGTAATCTTGCCCTTTTCTAAGGCGAAAACAGTCAGTATTTTGTCGCTGTCCTTGTAATTTACGGCGCGTAGCGTAATACCGTTTACCTTTTCGTTCATTTTCGTCCTGCCGTGTAATATTCTTTTGCAATCCCTCCGGCTTGCCTATGGCAAGCCCCCTCCCTTGGACAAAGGAGGCTTTTCGTTGGGTTGTAAATTTTGCTAATTAATAGGCTTATAGCCCGATTTATCTGCTTATCCTTTTGTTTTTTCGCCTTGTCCTTTAAGCTTTTTATAAAGCATATAGTAGCCGGGCTTGCCTGTCTTTTCAAACAGCTCCCAAGCTGCATCTTCAGGTTTTTTCATACTGCTTTCTCCTTTTTAACAGTATGAGAAATTATAACTTTTTTATTCTTTTTACCACGCAACGGGGTTGCCACTATCATCATAATGCCAATAATTACCGCCGTCAGTAGGCACGTCCGCCTCGTTTTCAACGTAGAAATAAACGGTCGCCTTAAGCAATAAATTATCTGACGCTATATGAGCAGTCAATGCCTGCCACTCTTCATAAGTCCCCTCGTAATAAACATTTTTTAGAGTCCCTCTTGTAGGAAAGGCTTTGCTTGCAATCGTTTTCACACTGTTAGGAATTACTATCTTTGTCATTCCATGAATTGTAGTAAAAGCCTGTTCTACTATTTGAGTTGTTCCACTTTTTATTTTATAGGTAACTAAGTTCGAATCATGTCTTTCCAACAATATATTTCCAAGATACAAGCACGCAAACGACCAATTATTTCTATCGTTATAAAAAGCAGTCTGGTTAAACGCTCTACTTTTAACTATTGTATCTTCTCCACAAATTGTTATACTAGATAAATTTTCACATCTATCAAAAGCACTGCTCCCAATTGTATGCACGCCTGCATGAATAGTTACAGACGTCAAGCTTGCACAACCTGCAAATGCATATCCTAATATAGTGTCAACACTTTCTGGGATTATCAACTCTGAAACAAGCTCGTTGCCTATATATAAGTTAGCTCCACTACTGAGCGGATTTGCATAATACCCGTTAAAGCTTATCTTTAGCCAATCTTCTAAGCTTCCCTTATAATAAACGTCGCTAATTGGCAACATTTGAAAAGCGTGATTACCTACTTCGACTACACTTTGAGGAATAGTAATACTTTCTATCGAATAATTAACCATTAAAGCAAATCGATAAATAGATACAATTCCGTCCGGTATAACAAAATTTACGTCTTCACCATCGTAGCCCAATAAGGTATCTCCGTTATATATAATATAACCGTCCTCACTAGATATTTTGCTTTTATAACTACTGTCACAGTTTGATACGGAAAGTGCATATTCAGCGATACATCCATGCTCACTAGAGCCAGCTTCAAACGTAAAGTGAGGGGAATTGTTTATAACCTCCACCATTTTTTGCGTATTAACAAACGCCTCGCTACCTATTTCAGTTAAATTGCTACCCACAGTAACTTTAACCATGGATGTATAAGCAAAAGCATGTTCCCCTATTGACTGCACCCCACCTAAATCAACCTCGATTAAATATGCGCAATTAGAAAAGGCTGACACTCCGATTTTGGTTGTATTCTCCGAAACCGTTAGCCTTGTAATTTTAGACAAAGCAAAAGTAAATGGTTTTATTTCAGTAACAGTATTGGGTATAACAACCTCTTTTACAATCTCACCGTTTATATAAACCTCTTGTTCTTCATAAGATTGGAAAAAATTTGCAGACAAGTCTTCCATCTGTATGTTGCACCAATCTGCAACGTCGCCCTTGTATTTAACTTTTAGAAATTCTCTTTCCCCAGACGTTTGTCTAGATTCTATTACGGTTACACTTTTAGAAATAACGAGCTCTTGTAAAACGTTTTCGCTGGCTGGCACTCCAAAATGGTTTGGTTTATTAAAAGCGCTATTTCGAATAGCTGTAACGTTATCGCCAATTTCTATTTTTGTAATAACGCCAAGCAAAGAAAAAGCGCTTGGTCCAATCTCCTTTACAGGCAAACCGTTATATAAAGACGGCATTAAAATCTCGGTATCAGCACAACTACCCACACCGACTAAAATATAATACGTTCCGTCTTCACTAAGCTCATATTCAAGCCCTTGACTTGCTTTTCTATTACAAAAAGTACACGTTTCATCAACAAAATTATGTAAGCCTACCGTTCCGTAAGTCAAGTTACAGATTGAGCACGTAGCCTTGCTTTCGCAGGTAGCCTCGCCACCAACGTGAGCCTCTATTTCACTTTTTGCTCCACAAGCACACTCCGACCAATGCCCTTCTGCAGTACCTGTTACAACCGAATAGTTATGAGTGTGCGTTGACTCTGATTCAGACTTAGATTGCTCAACAGACTGAGCAACACTCTCTTGTACGCTATCGCCGTCACTTCCTTTTTTATTACAAGAAATAGCAAAAAGCATGACACCTAATAGAAAACATAAACCCAAAAATTTTAAAATTTTAGCTTTCATCTGTCACCTCGACAAAATCAATCGTTACCAGAACCTAAGTTCTCGTTAGAGTATCCATACTCTCTAAGCAAATTCGGCTTATCACGCCAGTTTTCTTTAACCTTTACGTAGGTGGTTAAAAATACCTTTGCATCTAAAAACTTTTCCATAGCCTCGCGAGCAAAAGAAGAAACCTCTTTTAAGGCTTTACCTTGCTTGCCGATAAGTATGGCTTTATGATTGTCTTTTTCGCAAACTATATCTAAATTTATATCGTAAATTCCGTTCTTACGCCTTGAAAATTCGTTTACGGTTATTGCTACGCCGTGAGGGATTTCCCTATCGTATTTAAGAAGAATTTTCTCCCTCATAATCTCGGCTACCATAAACCTTTCGGACTTGTCCGATATGGCGTCGGGATTGAACACGTAGTCCCCCTCGGGAAGGTATTTGAGCAAGACGTTTAAAAGCTCTTTAACGTTTCTACCCTTTCTTGCAGATACGGGAACTATCTCGTCTATACCCTCTATTTGAGCAAGCTTGACAAGCTCTTCGGGGATATTTTCCTTGGGCATTATGTCGGTTTTGGTAAACGCAACTATCATGGGCGCGCCCACCTTGGCAAACCTTTGAGCAAGGGCCAAATCCTCGTCCTTTATGCCTGTGTGTCCGTCTACCACAAAAAGTATTACGTCGGTTTCTTTTGCCGTGCTTTCCGCCGCCCTTTGCATGCGCGAATTAAGAGTTGTCTGCGCTTTATAAATACCCGGGGTATCCTCAAATACCACTTGATAATCGTCGGTGGTTAAAACCCCGTAAATTCTATCTCTCGTCGTCTGTGGCTTTGGTGAAACGATAGCAACCTTTTCGCCAACCAATACGTTGACAAGTGTCGATTTGCCTGCGTTTGCTCTACCTACTACTGCAACTGTTCCGCTTTTCATTTCAGCCTCTCTTTAAATTTAACCTGGTCATAATTTGCTCGGCGAGTAAGGTCATTTCCTCTTCGTCGGATTTTTCGATATGGTCGTAACCAAAGCAATGGAGTATGCCGTGCAAAGCAAGATAGCATACCTCGCGCTCTAAGGAGTGTCCGTATTCCTCGGCTTGCTCCTTTGCCCTTTGCATGCAAATACAAACAGAGCCAAGCAAAAAGCCATCTTCCTCGCATTCCTCACCAAAGTGCTCAGGAGTTAAAATCTCCCCCCTGATACCGTCTAAATAGGGGAAGGACAAAACGTCGGTAACCTTATCTATATTTCTCTGCTCCTTATTAAGCTCTCTTATTTCCTCTTCGGAAACAAAGGCTATTTCTATCAAAAGCCCCTCTTTTTGGCAAAGGGCTTGATAAGCGAGGTCGGCTACCCTTTGAAGGTTGAAAATTTCACCCTCTCTTTCTTCACATAATACCTTTAAAGTGTTTATCATTCGTATTTATTTCCGCCTATTTTAAGCTTTGGATATTCAACTCTGTCATGGTGAACACCTGCCAATGAGTTGGTGAGAGTCTTTCTTATTACGTCTAAATCCCTCATAGTGATATCACACTCAAAGAACTGGTCGAAATCCATTCTCTCTTCGATAATCTCTCTGACTGCCTCGTCAACCTTTTCGTGCGAGCGCATGGGGAGTGATCTTACCTTTGCTTCGCACGCGTCTGCAAGCATGAGTATGGCTGCAATCTTAGTTTGCGGACGGGGGCCTTTATACGCAAAGTCTTTAAGCGGTAAGGTTTCCTCGGAGAATTTGCTTGCCTGCATGTAGAAATATCTTATATGCAAGGTGCCGTGGTGCTGTTCGGCAACGTCGCTTAAAATAGTGGGCAATTTGTAATCCTTGATAATTTTTGCTCCGTCCGTTGCGTGCGAGCGGATAATATCCACCGAAAGCTCGGGTGTAATCTCGTTGTGAGGGTTGTATCCGCTCTGATTTTCGGTAAAGTATTCAGGATGCACGATTTTGCCTATGTCGTGATAATATGCGCATGCTCTTGCAAGCAACGGGTCTTCGCCTATTGCCGATGCGCAGGATTCAGCAAGCGTAGAAACAACCAAGCAGTGGTTAAACGTGCCGGGAGCTTCTTTGTTAAGCCTTTGAAGAAGGGGTGCTTTATGGTCGGTAAGCTCATAGAGCTTGTACACCGTAACTCTGCTGAATATTTTTTCTAAAAGGGGCAGTATTGCCATCATTAAAACAACCGAAAGCATACCCGAGGTAAAGCCTGCTATAATAAGCGGAACGGGATTTGTTAAAAGAGCTGAAAACTCCAAGCATACGGTACACAGTATGATAGGCAACGAAATTAAAAAGCCCATTAAGAAAACCTTTAATCTCGAGCTTATTCCCGCAACTAAGTAAATAGCCAGAATGCTGGTAGAAAAGCCTATTAAAAGGGAGGAGTAAAGCATATGCCCTTCCATAGGATTAATAGCCAGAAATGCGTCTATCATAAACATTAAAAAGCAGGAAACGGTGTTCATAAAAATAGCCGTGCGCTTTTCAATAAGAAGCAAGGATAACAGGGCGCAAAGCGCAAACGGGCGTGCGTAAACCATTACCATATACTTGCCGACTATAAACATAATGGCAATACACACCTCTAAAATTATGAAAACCAGGTTAATGTTTTTGCTTTCCTTTATAAACGCATTGTTTTCATGATAGAAATACAGGTAAATACCCAGCGAAACGAGAAGCATCGCTATGACCAAATAGATGAGATTTTTAACCGTACCCTCTATTTTAAGGTAAGCACCCAGAATCTTTAAATCGAAATTTGCATTTACGTAGAGAATTGCCATAAATCCGAGAATAAATATTACGGTGTGAAAAATAAACCAAAATATCGTTCTCGCGTAATCCTTTAATTCCCATTTTTTAATTTTTCTTTCTTTGCTCATACACTTTCTCCGACTTGGTTTTGCCGTTTGACAGCTCAAGCCTTTCTTCATATTTTGTATACGCCTTGATTATTTCCATTACTAAAGCGTGACGTACGACGTCTTTAGCCGTTAAAAAGATACTTTCTATTCCATCGATATTTTTTAAAATATCGGTTGCATGCTTAAGCCCGCTCTTTTTGCCGTCGGGCAGGTCTATCTGCGTTAAATCGCCCGTTACGACCATCTTACTTCCGTCGCCCATACGGGTGAGGAACATCTTCATCTGCTCCTTCGTCGTATTTTGCGCCTCGTCTAAAATTATAAACGCGTTTGAAAGAGTTCTTCCTCTCATGTAAGCTAAGGGAGCAATTTCTATCACGCCCCTTTCCATAAGCTTGATATAGCTGTCAAGCCCAAGCATTTCTTGAAGCGCATCGTATAATGGGCGCAAATACGGGTCTACCTTAGTTTGCAAATCACCGGGTAAAAAGCCCAGCTTTTCGCCTGCCTCAACCGCAGGACGGGTCAAAATTATCTTTTCAACCTCCTTGTTTTTAAACGCCGAAACAGCCATTGCTACCGCAAGATAAGTTTTGCCTGTGCCCGCAGGTCCTACGCCGAACACAACCGTGTTTTTCTTTATGGCGTCGACGTATTTCTTTTGCCCCACCGTCTTGCATTTTATCTGCTTGCCCTTATGGGTTATTGCTATAACGCCGGACATAACCTTTTCTATCCCCTCTGCGTTACCCTCCTTTGCAAGCTCTATGCAATAGATTATTCTCGACTTGTCAAGCGGTTCGCCTGCCTTGATGATAGAGGCAAGCTTGCTTATCACCGTTTCTGCCAAAACAACCTGTTGCTCGTCACCGGAAAGGCGGATACCCGTTCCGTCAACGTACGCAAGCACCCCCGTTTCTCTGGCAATTATGTTTAAGTTTTCGTCAAAAACCCCCAATAGCTTTGAGAGGTTTTCTAAGCTGCCTAAGTCGGCAAACACTGTAAATTCCGCCAATTTATCCTCCATTTTAACTTGCGATAACCAAATAATAAAGGGTTACCGTGTAAACTGTTTTTCCTTTTTCCGTCTTTTCGCTGACCGTTTGCCTTATAACGTCCTTTTCGCCAAGGCTCTCTCGCGCCAGCACACACGCGCGATTCAAGTACCGCTCTCCCCTTGCAAAGCTCTGATAGGAGTAAACGTATTCAACCTCTATCTCAACCTCGCCGAGAGCGTACGTATCAATCTTCTCCTCGCCTTTCAAAAAATAACCGTCTATCAAAACGTCACCAACCCTGACGCTGTCACCAACGTTAACGCATGCAGTACCGCTGAGCAGGTTTATTGCGGTTACCGTTCCGCTTGCGTTTGCAGTAATTTTGGGCTTTTTGAGGTCTATCGCATGAATTTCATCCTCCGCACGATAAGCCTCCACCGTAAGTATTCTGCCTTTTTTACTCAAGGACACGTAAGAAATCCCGTCTACCGACTGTATAAGCTTGTTTTCAACACTGCGCAAATCGGCCTTTAAAAAGCTCCTTTCCTCAATGCCCTCTTTTTTCAGAAATTCAGTAATTTGCGTAGCAAAATACTCGCCGTCACCAAGATATTTTATACTGCTGACATACCCGTCAAAGGCAACCATACAAACCAAAAGAGCAATTGAGCATGTCAATAGCCCCACTTTAGAAAAAGCCTTTTTAATTAGCGATACTTTCCCATAATATTTAAGTATACTTATATTATAACACATATTTCGCGAAATTGCAAAAAGTTTTTTACAATCTGCAAAATCTACAGAAAACACCGCCTTTTGCTCAAAAAAAGTAATATCAAAGGTGTAGATGCCTTTTTTATGTAGGTTTTCAAGCAATGAAAAGCTATCCTCTTCTGAAATTTGACATTTTACAAATAGTCTTCCCCTTTTCACGCAGTGCAAACCCCCGTTATTTTACCGACTATCACAACCTCGCTTTGGTCGTAGTTTTTTATTTTGAGCTTGTCGCCAACAATCGTCAGGGTGGTACCCCTTACGGAAATTTCTATCCTCTCCTCCGAATAGAGCTCTATTGATTTTATCCCCTCAATAACAGCTCCGCTTTTGCCGAAAACCGTAATGCGGTAGGGATAGGGCGTAAGCTCCTGCTTTAAGCCCAAAAGTGATAACGCGTCTTCTAAAAAAGTCATAAAAAATCCTCTCTTAATATGTATTCTCTCAAATAAAAATACATACCAAAAGAGGATTGTTTTTATAAAAATGAGCCTATAAGTCGATTATTTGCATTATAAATACTTCTTAAGGTCGTCTACTCTGTCCAAACGCTCCCATGGGAATTCACTTCTGCCAAAGTGACCGTACGCCGCCGTTTGCTTGTAGATAGGTCTTCTTAAATCTAACGTTTTTATAATTGAATACGGGCGAAGGTCAAATTCCTTTGCAACAATCTCCGCAATAGCCTCGTCAGAAAGCTTGCCCGTGCCCTTTGTGTTTACAAAAAGCGATACCGGCTTTGCAACGCCGATTGCATACGCTATCTCAAGCGTGCACTCGTCTGCAAGCCCTGCTGCAACTACGTTTTTGCAAATATATCTTGCCATATAAGCCGCGCTTCTGTCTACCTTGGTTGGGTCTTTACCGCTGAACGCACCGCCACCGTGAGGACAGCTTCCTCCGTAGGTGTCAACTATAATCTTTCTGCCCGTAAGACCGCTGTCACCGTGAGGACCGCCTATTTCAAACCTACCGGTCGGGTTGATGAAATACTTGGTATTTGCATCAATAAGCTCTGCGGGAAGACAGGATAAAATAACCTCTCTTTTGATATCCTCTCTCAGTTGCTCGGTAGTAACGGCTTCGCTGTGCTGGGTCGAAACGACTACGGTGTCAATTCTCTTCACCTTGCCGTTTTCATACTCAACGGTAACCTGACTCTTTCCGTCCGGACGAAGATAAGCAAGCGTACCGTTTTTTCTGACCTCGGTGAGCTTTCTCGTAAGCTTGTGAGAAAGAGTTATTGCCATGGGCATATACTCCTCGGTTTCGTTGCAGGCATAACCGAACATCATACCCTGATCACCTGCACCGTGAAGGTCTGCCTCGTCACCGCTTTCTCTATGCTCAACCGAGCTATCAACTCCAAGTGCTATATCCGCGCTCTGCTCGTGAATTGCGGTGAGCACTGCGCACGTGTCACAGTCAAAGCCATACTTTGCTCTGTCGTAGCCAATTTCTCTTACGGTTTCTCTTGCAACCGTTTGTATATCCACGTAACAGTCGGTGGTAATTTCACCCATAACGAGAACAAGCCCCGTAGTAACTGACGTTTCGCAGGCTACTCTTGCATTCGGGTCCTTTGCTAAGATTGCATCGAGCACAGCGTCTGAAATCTGATCGCATATTTTATCGGGATGCCCTTCGGTAACACTTTCACTCGTAAAAAATTTATTCATAAATAAAATTCCTTTGAATAAGATTTGTGGTCGTTTATTGCTTAAATATTATATACTATAAAAAAACGTTTGTCAATCTTAAATTATCGTGTTAAAATATTATTATGAATACTAACTGCAGAATTTGCCCGATTGAATGTGGCGCAAACAGAAAAAACGGAGTTGGATATTGCGGACAGTCCGACCGCATAAAAATAGCAAAATACTACCTGCACACCTTTGAAGAACCGCCTATCAGCGGAACGATAGGCTCGGGCACGGTGTTTTTTTGCGGGTGCAATCTGCAATGCGTATTTTGCCAAAACTACGAGCTGTCCCGCTCTAAAACAGGCAAGGAGATATCTCCCCATGAGCTGGCACAAATTTTTAAAGAGCTTGAGGATATGGGCGCGCATAATATAAATCTCGTCACCCCGGCGCACTTCGTACACCAAATCGCAGAGGCGTTTAAAATTTACAGACCAAAAGTGCCCGTCGTCTACAATACGCATTCTTATGAAAAAGTCGAAACGTTAGCGATAATCGACCCATACGTGGACATTTATCTACCAGACCTTAAATTTTTCTCTCCCGAACTTGCCAAGCGTTACACAGGTAAGGGCAACTATTTCGATGTTGCAAGCCGTGCAATTTCATTTATGATGAGCTCCAAAAAAACGGTTTTTGGCGAGGACGGATTGCTAAAGCAGGGCGTTGTTGTCAGACACATGATCATGCCTCTTGGCGTTAAGGACAGCAAGCAGATTATAGATTGGTTTGCACAAAACAGACGAAACGGAGCGTTTATATCTCTTATGGGGCAATATACACCGTTTGGAGAAAACGAAAAATTCCCCGAGCTTAAGCGCACTATTACCAAGCGTGAATACCAAAGGGTTTACGAGCATCTTCTCTCTCTCGGCATAACAGACTACTTCGCTCAGGAATTAGGCTCGGCAAGCGAAAGCTTTATTCCCAAATGGGATTTTTAACAGTTCAGCGCAAATAACAGTTGCGCCCGTGGGCACAAGCCCACGGGCGCATTTTTTTATTAAAAGTTAAATTGCAGTAACTACCGCTTTTCCTAATAAATCTACGGTGAATATTTCACCCCTTTCAACATCGACAACCGTTTCCTTTGAGTTTTGTAAAACCTTAAGCCTATTACTGCCAAAGTTGTTTTTTATCTTGACGGAGATTGCTCTTTTGCTTGAAAGCTCTGCCGTTTTAACCTCGCCGTTTTCACCCGTACAAGATACCATAACACCATTACGTGAACGCATTTTTTTAAATGAAATTTTACCTAAAAGGTCTGAAACAGCGGGCAATAGGTCGATAAACCCCATATGGTCCTGCAAAAGCGTTTCGTGAACGGCATCGGCAAAGCCAAACAAGCTCTCTAACGTGAACGGGCGATAATGCCACTGCGAAAAACCGAAATTTTTAAAATCACCGTTTAAGTGGAAGCCGTTATCCGCAACGAATCCAAGTGCAAACTGACGGAGCCTTTCATAGGCTGAGTTGCCCCTTTTTGCCATAGCGTAAATCTGCGCGCTCATAGCAAACGAAAAGCCTACCCACCAGCCCGTACCAAGCTGCTCCAAATGAAGAATAGTCGCGTCGTAAATTCTTTTATGCTCCTCGCTTTGGTAATTTATGAGGTGCAACGGATACATACACATCACGTGCGAAAAATGTCTGTGCGACTCGGGGAGAAGCTGAGTTTTATCAAGCATTACAACCCCGTCGTTGCTTACGGCTATACAGTCAAGCTTGGATAAAATTTGCCTGTACCCGCTTGCATCAAGCTCTAAAATTTCGCAGTAGCCCACAAGCGTTTTATACAGATAAATCAAAAGGGCTAAATCAAAGTTACTGTTAGGCTGTAAATACGCCCTTTTGGTATCGTCAAAAATCTCGGGCGAAGATGAAAGAGGAAGGTATAGCTTGCCATCCTTTTCTACTAAAAGCCCACTTATAGCCTTGCCGACCTCCCTGAAAAACGGATACGCCCTGTTTTTCAAAAAGGTCTTATCACCCGTGTAAAGGTAATATTCGTCAAAGCTTTGAGACGTCCAAACAGTCATCGTCGGCGAAAGCGAATAATGCGCCCATCCGCCCATTGCCTTGCCGTCTACGGTTGCGCAAGAAGGAATCATAAGCCCGTCTACACCGTAAAACTCATGCGCAAAGGTCTTGAACTGACCGCGCATATTCCAAAGATAATCGATAAAGACTCTGCCCTCAGCAAGCCTGTCCGCCTTAAGGTAGGCCTGATAAGAAAGCTCGGTATTCGTATCGTAATGATAGTCGCCCTTCCATGGGGGGATACTGCCGCTGTCGGCAGTCCATACACCTTGAAGAGGCATTGGATAAAAGCCCTTTCTTGAACAGGAAGCAAACAAATACCAGCTACGGTAATAAACTCTTTCAATCAGCTCGTCGCCAAGCGAAATCACGGTTTTAGACCAATATTTCTTCCACCACTTCTTATGCTCGGTCTTTAACTGTCCGTAGCCCTTTTCGCTTGCCCTTAACAGCTCAGCTTTTGCATCTTCCAAAAAGTTTTCACCGTCATCTGTCGTTGCAATGGTAAAATAAATTTCGGTTTTTTTGTCAACTCTTTTTTCATAAGCCACTATACCGAACTTGAAATCCGTAAAGGTGTTTTGCACGTAATAGGTAAATCCGTTTTCTGCTTTTATCTCTGCCCTTTCGTAGCCAAAGCCACCGTCCGGATCAAAGCCGTCCTTTCCCTCTTTTTTATAGAGATACTCGGGAAGATGAATTGTCAACCTGTAATCGCCCTCGACGAGCATTACGCCAACATGCTCTGTTGCGCTTGTAAACGCCTCTATTTTAAGCTTGTCGCCTATTGATACGTTTGCTATTGCGCTATAAATGTCCACCTCCGAGTTGATTATCGGGCATTTTTCGCCAAAATCAAGCTCAAGCCTGCCCGCGGTGATTTTAGACGGATAAGGCTTTTCTGTAAATATATCCTCAAAAAGACGTGCCCTTTCCTGCCAATCCTCTTTCCGGTCAGACGTAGAAAGCTTGGTAAGATTTTTAAAGGTAAAGCCCTTTTCCAAGGTTTTGGGGTTTACCCTTTTGTCCCAAAGGTCAACTCTGTCAAGACTAACTCTCAACGGTCCGTCGCCATAAATCAGCGCGCCGATTTTGCCGTTGCCAAGAGGCAAAGCCTCATCCCAGCTTAAAATGCTTTTTTTAGTTTTTATATTATATTTGGTAAAATTTTTCATAGTTTTATAAAAGGTCCGAAAGTTTCTCAAGGCGCATTTCGCCCGGGGCAAGCCAAAAGACGTGCTCTTTGCCGTTTTGCATTTTTAAAGTAATTTTGTTGGAAAGCCTTTGATGAGCGTTTACTATAGACACCCATTTTTCTTCGCCGTCGTATTCCTTATAGTAGGTTAAAATAGTTGGGCGGGAATATTTTCCGTTTACGTCTGAAATATATTCGTCTGCGCAAAATCTTTTTCTTGGGTCGTATATATGCCCAACGTGATAGACGTCTGTCACATAGATTTTATCTATCTTTTCGCGGTAATAGCAGTCAAAAATATATTGCTGACGCTTGATTGCATCATACGTTGGTGTAGTAAGTCTTTCCGGCCCTATAATCGGATTGTTGACGTAGCTCGTGCCTGCATTGTAACCGTATAAATGAAACCAGATTATACCTCTTGAGCCGTGAGCAATAGACGTGTATATTTGCCAACGGATATCGTCCTCGGTCGGCACTCTGTAATCCCAATGTCCGCACGCAAGCAAGGTTGTATATAAGGCTACGCCGTGCCTTTCGGTAATTTCGTGGAATTTATCTAACACGTAAAAATAACTGTTTATGCCACATTCCCTGTTAGTTTCTTCGTTTAAGCATTGAGAGTATTGGTCATAGCCAAGCAGCGGCAGTTTTGTCTTTGATAAAAGATTTTCTATAATTTCTCCGTGCTTTTGCTCGCTTGCCCCAACCAGCATATCGTAGTCTGAGCCACCGCCAAAGTACGGCACGAGATTTGCAAAAGGAACAAGCCCCTTTGCTATATCCATTACTGTATTTACAGTATCTATATAAGCCCCGTATTCGGTTATTGCAGGCTCATCGCCCACGAAAAACCCAAATACTGCAGGATGATGTCCAAAGTCGTTATAAGCCTCTTTAACGCCTTTTGCAAACTCTTCTTTGCCAAGACGAAAACAGGTTCTGAAATGCGTTCTTGAGTCGCACACTATAAGCTTCATACCGTATGAAGCACACTTGTCAAGTACGGCAAGCATATCTTCTTTTTTATGCTTTGTTATATCGAACGTAAAGCTCATAGGAAGATTGAAATGCAAATCCTTCCATTGTTCTACAGCATCAACGCCGTAAACACCGCTTTCAACGTAATTCCAAAAACCGAATTTAATATCTCTATCCATAATAAATTCCTTTATCATAATATAAAAAGTAACGGCAACTGCAGTACAACCTGTAAGGGGAGGGGTTTTGCCCCTCCCCTACGGTTTTAGTTTTTGTAACGTGACGTTGCATCCGTGTATTTAGCCTAACTCTTACAAAGTGAGATTTAAAGGATTAGATGCGAACACACCAAGGCTCGTGAAAAAAGACGGACACAATAGACCTCTGTGGTCATTGTGGTCGGGTTTTTGAAACAGTAAACGCAGGTGTGCGAAGCATATAAGCCTTTAAAATTAGTAGTTTTCCTTCCTCACCTCAAAATAAGCCTTAGGATGTGCGCATACAGGACATACTTCAGGGGCTTTTTTACCCATTACCAAATGGCCACAGTTACGGCATTCCCACATGGTTTCGCCTGCTTTTTCAAATACCGCCTGCATTTCTACGTTGTTTAAAAGAGCTCTATATCTCTCTTCGTGGCTCTTTTCGATTTTTGCTACTTCTCTGAACTTGAAAGCAAGCTCCTTAAAGCCCTCTTCTTCTGCCTCATCAGCAAATTTAGCATACATATCAGTCCACTCGTAGTTTTCACCCTCCGCTGCGTGAAGAAGGTTTTGCGCTGTGTCGCCAAGCTCGCCGAGAGCCTTAAACCAAAGCTTAGCATGCTCCTTTTCGTTGTCTGCAGTCTTTAAAAAGATTTCTGCAATTTGTTCGTATCCTGCTTTTTTAGCAACACTTGCAAAAAAAGTATATTTGTTTCTTGCCTGGCTTTCGCCTGCAAACGCTTCTCTTAAATTTCTTTCGGTTTTTGAGCCCTTAAGTTCCATAATAGCTCCTCCTTTTTTTATTAAGGTTATTATAATATTTTCAATCTGCCCCTGTCAAGGGTTTTTCAAAATTTTTGATATTACATTAACGGTGCAAACAGTATTGCAATAGACTTTATAAGCCGTTGAAAAGCGTTTAGCTTTAAATCCTTTGCAGTATATTTTACACATTCATAGTCAAATAAGTGTAAAAAGTCGCTGTATATGTCGTTTATCGATGAATTTTCACAAATTAACGTTGCGCATTCAAAATGATGAACGAGCGATCTGAAGTCGAAATTCGACGTGCCCACAACAGCCATTTCCCCATCGGAGAGAACGGTTTTAGAATGAATAAATCCATCTTTAAAGGCGTATATTTTAACTCCCGCAGCGCAGAGATTTTTACATGCGCTTTTAGTCAGCAGATAGACTATTTTTTTATCGGGGTTTTGCGGTATTATTATTCTTACGTCTACACCGCGCTTGACTGCCGTTTTCAATGCGTCGGTAATGTTTGTATCTACAATTAAGTATGGGGTTGTAATATAAAGATATTTCTCTGCCCTGGATATCATATCGAGATAAACAGTTTCGGCTACGTGCTCGCTGTTTATAGGGTACGGCGAATCACCGAATGGAAGTATGTATCCGTCCGAAAATTGTTCATGATCGGTATGTATAAAATCTATTTCATCCAGTTGCTTACCACCTGTCATGTTGAAAAGCTGAATAAACAGCCTTACAAGAGTATCGGTTGCTTGCCCCTCTATTTTCAGGGCGTTATCCCGCCATTTACCTAAAGGTTTTTTTTCGTTTATATACTCGTCTGCAAGGTTTGCCCCACTCATAAACCCAACCTTGCCGTCTATAACTGCTATTTTTCTATGGTCGCGGTTGTTGTGAATGACAGAAACTATAGGCACAAATTTGAAAAACCTTCTGGCATCTATCCCAAGAGAACAAAGCTCTTTGTTAAATCTGCGCCTTACCTTAGTTATGCTGCCGACGTCGTCGTACATAAAATACACCTTTACGCCCCTTTGCATTACCTCCTCTAATGCCTTTATAACCCCATAAAGCATCTTGCCTTTTTCTACTATAAAATATTCCAGAAAAACGTATTTTTCTGCCTTTGAGATTTGCTCGCAAAGGCTTTCGAAAAACATTTCTCCGTTATTTATATAGCTGACCTTTGAGTTTGAATAAACGGGAAGCGAGGTTGCACTTCGGATATACCTGACAGTGCCCAATCCCTTTACCCTAAGGTTTAGCATTCTTTTTAATATCTCGGCTTGGCTATAGTATTCGTCGTGATGCTCGTCGTAGATATGACGGAACTTTTTCATTTGCTTTTTGCTTAGCTTAACGTTTCCAAAGGTATAATAAGTCACTATACCCACAAGCGGTGCAAATAAAATTATTATTACCCACGGTAGCTTATATACTGCCGGTTGGTCTTTGTTTACTATATATAAAAACAGCATCACCCCAACCGCACTTGAAACAAATTGCACCCATTGATACTTTCGTCCTAATATAAAAAACAGTATCCAAAGAGCTATTGCCTGTGCTATTATACTTAAAAATACTATAAAAAAGCGAGATGCAAAAATCAACGTTTTTGTTCTGCGCATAACCCCTCCTTTGTGTTAAAACAAGAGTTAACCGACTTATAGCGCGTTATTTTGAAATAAGGTCTATTATTTTATCCACTGTCTTGGAGCTTTCCTCTACAGAAAGTCCGGAAACAAGCCTTGCCGAAAAATAAAGTATTTCGGCATAGTCTTTAACAGCGTCTTTATCCTCTAAATAAACCCTTTTAAGCTTTTCAAGGATTTCGTGTGAAGGATTGATTTCAAGAACCTTCTGAGCCTTTACGCCCTCTGCTCCATTTGGCATTTGAGAAAGCACCTTCTCCATTTCAAGTGAAATTTCACCCTCAGATGAAAGGCATACAGGCCTGTTTTTAAGTGAAGAGGAAAGCTTTACCTTTGCTACCTTGCCTTCTAAGCATCCTGCGATTTGATCTAAAACACCCTTGTTTTCAAGGTTGATTTTTTCATCTTCCTCGCCGGACGAAACGTCTTCACTCAAAATGTTTTTAAAGGTCTTTCCTTCGTATTCCCCAAGCATTTTGATTGCAAATTCGTCAACCTCGTCTGCAAAACATAAAATATCCTTTCCACCATCTAAAATCTTTTCACTTTGAGGAAGAGCCTTAACCGCCTCTACCGTCTTTGCAGTGCCGTAGAAGATAAATTTATCATCTTCACCAAGCGATGAGATATACTCCTTTAAGGTTACGTATTTATCCTCTTTTACAGACTTAAACATTATAAGGTCAATCAGCACGTCCCTGTTCATGCCGTAGCTTTGGTATATTCCGTATTTGAGCTGAAGCCCAAACGCCTTATAAAACTCCTCGTATTTTTCACGGTCGTTTTTCATAAGGTCTAAAAGCTCGCTCTTTATCTTCTTTTCTATATTAGAGCCGATAAGCTTTAGCTGTCTGCTCTGCTGAATGGTTTCCCTTGAAATGTTAAGCGTAAGCTCACTGTCCACAACACCCTTTACAAAGCTGAAATAATCGGGCAGAAGGTCTGCGCATCTCTCGGTAATAAGCACTCCGTCAGTATAAAGCTTCAAGCCCTTTTCGTAGCTCTTGCTATAGTAGTTAAAGGGAGCTTTTGCGGGAATATACAAAATCGCCTTATAGCTTACGTTACCCTCTACGGAAACGTGAACGTGCTTTAAGGGTTTTTCATAATCAAAGAAGGTATCCTTATAAAAGCCGTCGTACTCCTCCTCGGTCACCTCACTCTTATTCTTTTTCCAAAGCGGGGTCATCGAATTGAGAGTTTCAAGCTCTACGTAGCTCTCTCTCGGCATTCCGTCCTTTTGTTCAGTCTCGCTCTGCTCCTTATATTTGGTCACCTCGGTTTTTATTGGATAACGGATATAGTCCGAATACTTTTTAATAAGGCTTCTTATACGGTATTCCTCTAAATAATCAGAAAACTTATCGTCGTCCGTGTCCGGCTTTACGTAAAGAACAATCTTCGTGCCATGCTCAGCCTTTTCACAAGGCTTAATATCATAGCCCTCTGCGCCCTTGCTTACCCACAAATTTGCCTCCTCGCTACCGTAAGCTTTAGAGTAAACCTCTATTTTTTCGGCAATCATAAACGCAGAATAAAAGCCTACGCCGAATTGACCGATTACGTTTATATCGTCATCCTTTATATCCTCGGCATTTTCGGTTTTAAATGCCAAAGAGCCACTTCTCGCTATAGTACCCAAGTTGTTTTCAAGCTCTTCTGCCGTCATTCCTATACCGTTATCTGAAACGGTCAGCGTTCTGTTTTGCTTGTCCGCAATTACGGTAATGGAAAAATCGTTTCTCGTAAGCCCCGAAATACCCTCTTTAAGCCCTTTATAATAAAGCTTATCAATAGCGTCCGAGCAGTTTGAAATAAGCTCTCTTAAAAATATCTCTTTGTTAGTATAAATTGAGTTTATCATTAAATCCAAAACTCTTTTCGACTGTGTTTTAAAGCTTTTCATAATATCACCTACTGTAAAAAATTAGCACTCTCGGTGCTTGACTGCTAATATTATACTACCCCAAATAAATAATTGCAAGAGTTTTAGTGAAAATAGCGTTAAATTTTTGTAAAGTTTGCCCTTAAAATTTTTCACCGCTGTATAAAATTAAATTCAACCTATTTTGGCGAACGTGCGCAAGGCATCCGCAATAACCTTTATTTCTACAACGTATTTACCGCCTTGCACCTTAATATCAAGTGTCGGTGAGGCAGAAAAAAAGAAATAATCGCTTAAAACAGACTTTAAATCGTCTATAATAACATCCAACCCCGCTGCAGTCATGCTCATACGGTCACTTTCGATTGCCTTTTTCAATCTTAATACGTCTTCTCTTTTCATATACTGCGCTTTATCCCCCTTCTTATACTTCCAAAAAAGCCCTTGTAATTTTTTGCGTAATCAAACGTCCTATACTTGTTTGTAACAACATTATGCGCTAAAATCTTAAACGCCTTAAACGATGGCGATTCGGGAGGTATTTCCCCCGCGTTACATAAAAACACACTGTCATCGTCGGGAATAATGCCTGCCATCCTGCATTTTAAGGTTTTTTCAACGTCTTCGGGAGAAAGCGTTCTGCCGGATACCACCAAATCGCCCCTTACTCTGTTTATAACGAGCTTTACACTTTCCATTTTCATACCCCTTAGATTTGCAAGCACCTTGTCTGCATCTCTTACTGA
This sequence comes from Clostridia bacterium, assembly GCA_017504655.1. Taxonomy (GTDB): domain Bacteria; phylum Bacillota; class Clostridia; order Christensenellales; family Borkfalkiaceae; genus UBA10281. The sequence goes on from JAFVQT010000027.1 coordinate 25,862, forward strand.
GGAGAGATGAGGGGTTGCAACGAGCAACGCCTCGTCAGCAGAATAAACTGCTCTGCGAAAGCTTTCGCCTATGCCTGCAGGACAATCTATTAAAATTACGTCGAACGAGGCTGAAAGCCCCTCAACAAGGTCAGAAAACCTCTCAAAAGAAATTTCTGTGCCCGAAAGAGAGTGGAACGACGGCAAAACGTAAGCATTTTTACTGATTCGTGTTTGAATAAGCGCTTGCTTTGGTCTGCACCTACCCTCAATGCAGTCGGCAAGGTCATAGACAACGAGGCTTTCGCACGCCGTTACCATATCTAAATTGTTAAGCCCAACGTCGGCGTCTATCATACAAACCCGCTTACCGCATTGAGCAATTCTTATACCCAGATTTGCAAGCACGGTTGTTTTGCCAACCCCTCCCTTGCCTGAGGTAACGACTATTTTTCTTGCCATACCAACCATCCTATAATAAAATTAACGGCTTGATTTGCCAATTCAAGCGTATAAACAATCCAAGCGCATAACAAAATCACGCGCGTAGCTAAAAGCATTATATAACAGATGAAAATAAAAACATTAACACCTTTTGTCGTTTAATAATAAATTGTGTAAAAAACTATCAAAAACGGATAAGGCGCGCCCCTGCAAAATGCTTGTGCGCGCCTTAAAAGCCTTAAATAAAAGAAAAGACGGCAAAATTGCCGTCGCCAAATATGTTAAATCGTTTCAAATAAAATAAACCTTTCGGGCACGTGAAAGCTTGCGGTAAGCGTTGGACTAAGCGCAAGTAAATGTCTTTCCGGCACGCCTCCGTCAGTTTCTATTCTGAAGGCATTAAATCTGATTTGCACACCGTCTTTAACGCCGATTGCCTCGCAAGGAACGGTTATCTCTACGTTGTAGCCCTTTTCTGTAATTTCTACCTTACTTTCAAAGCTCTTTTCCAAAAAATTGACACGCAGACCGTTATCGTTTAAGATTTTAGCAAAAAACGACGCGCCGTTAGGGGCAACCTCTATTTCGTAATATTCCCTGATATCCTCGCCCGTGCAAAGAAAAACCTCGCACACGTCGCCCTTATAAATAGGCTCGTTATAGCCACTGTAGGCAGAAAAAAGCTTAGAATCCTCACAAATAAACTTAAAATGCAGATTGTTGCCAATTCTGAAATAATGTAAAATTGTACTGATGGGAGATTGCTCGCCCGTTACGTTGTCTTTTAAATATGCTATCATAACAAATTTATATTAACACAATTTTAAATTTTTGTCAATGTGTTGTTTTGCGTTTTACACAATTTGTTGCTTTTTTCAGTCGAAAAGTGTATAATAACGTCATGAGCACTCCACTTGCAAACGGCAAAAGCCTAAAAAACGCGCTTAATTTAAGCTCAATATTCTACGCCGGATATAATACGACGGAAAGAGGCGAATTCCGCAGAGAAAGCGGGGCGTATATAACGATGATTTTTGTTGAAAGCGGTTCTATCTCGGTGCAGTACCAAGGCAACAACCTGCAAGTAAACGAAAACAATTTGGTTTTTATTCCGCCCTCCACTGCATTTTTAACTCAAGCCCAAACAAGGGCAAGGGCATTTACCTGTGCCTTTTCGGTGACGTCAAAAATACCGCTTGACATATTTGACAAAGCGTTTTTTGCAACGGGGCTAAAGCTCCCGCTTCTTAAGAGGCTTGCAAGGGCATCGACCTCGGTTTTTCCGCAAAGGTTAGCAGATAAACCCTCGCCAAATGCAAACCCTATCGACGAGCATTTAATTAAAAACTGTCTTGAATTTTTGCTAATTGAGTGTGTAAAGCCTGCCGATAAGTCGATTATTGACAGTAATTACCCAATTATAGGCAAGGGTGAAACGGCAAAGGTAGCAACCGCCGTGCTTGATTATTTATCTCAAAACCTGAACAGGAGCTTAAGTCTGGAAGAAATTGCAGACGAGCTTTTCTTTTCGGTTTCTTACGTTAAAACTGCCTTTAAAAAACACACGGGCAAGCCCGTGATGCAGGCGTTTGCAGAGCTTAAGATAAAGCGCGCGCAAAGGCTGATAAAAAAAGGTATGCACTTTGCAAAAATCGCAAGCGAGCTGGGCTTTTCGAGCAGTCAGTATTTTTCTAAGGTGTTTAAGTCTGTCACTCAAATGACACCGTCTGAGTATAAAAAATCTTTAATCAAATAAATTGTATATAATACGGCGAGCACGAAATGATGTGAACCCAAAAGTTTAGACAAAAAATTAAATTAAATATATTGGAATTGAGTTCGGTATTTAACTGGACTCATTTTCAATTTTAAAGATATTCTTTCATTGTTGTAATAGTAAATATATTCGTGTAGTTTTTGCATG